>CAYJAM010000075.1:0-9276 GCA_964367725.1 uncultured Sphingobacterium sp.
AGCAGTGAGCTCAAAAGGTAATTTCTCTGAATAAAAGGTATTAAAATTATTCCCAACAGTGTTAAAGAGAGCTCCTTTAAATTTCTGAGTCCGAACCAATTTCGTCCGTAAAAGTTTCAACTGAATAAAAAACAATTCGTCAAATTTCAGTCGGGTCTCTGCGGCCTTAAGAATTTCGCTATTTTCAGGAAAATGAATATTATAGAGGGCTTTCTGCCGGCCAATGAGTTTATGTCTATCTAATATATAAGCAGGCAGAGTTTCTTCAATTTGCCTGATTACCTGATCAATAAGAGCGGCCTGAGCCCTTTGAAGACCTTTGCTGTCAAGGTTGAACTGTTTTAATTTTTCGGTTGAGCTGTATACTGGCTGTAGTGTAAGATTGCCTCTGTTCTCTGCATTAGGAGTATAGGGCTCAAGCTCAGGGTGAGAGATCGAGAAGTGTCCATTAAAAATTACTGGCTTCCCAAAAACTATAAAAACAGAACCCGGCTGTATGATCTTGTCAATCCAGCGAATACTTTGAAACCAAACCAATTCAATACTGCCTGTATCGTCCTTGAATCTTGCGACAAGCCTTTTAGTATGCTTATCACCCAATATTTCTTTTGAAAAGATACGGCCCAGAATTTGAACTGAAGGGAGGTCCGGATTCAGTTCCTGTATCTTATAAAACCGTGTTCTGTCAATATACCGGAAGGGATAATGGTGAAGGAGATCCTCATATGTATATATCTCAAGATCCTTCTTAAGTATCTCAGCGCGCTGAGAACCAATACCTTTTAAGTATTCAACAGGAGTTTTTAAGATCTGTTCTGCCAATCCATTTAGGGAGTAATTTCCAGAATCTCGGGGTCCGGAATTTTAAAAAATATTTCTTTGATCGTATTCCAGTTAAAAACAATAACGGCTGCCAAGAGCAGAGAATATGCATATAACTGATGAAGACTAATTCCTTCGTGAAAGTAGAAAAATGCGACTGCAAAAGCAACAATTGGGTTGAGATAAATAATTATACCCAATGTGGAAGACGGCATGCCGATTAATGCATAAAGACTTAAATATAAAGGAATGATAGTAAAGAAAATGGCAATTATGACAATATCAGTCCAGAAAAAAGTATCAAGTGGAAAGCCCTGATAGCTATACACATAAAATGGAAACATTAATATACTTGCAATCAATAGTTGCAATCCAAGCATATTGAACTTGTCCATCTTATTCATTACTTTCTGAGCGATCAGAAAAAAACTGTAAAGAGCTGCAACAAACACGGACCACAATACATCTCTCAGAGAACCTTGGGCTAAAATCAAAATACTCACTGAGGCAATTCCAAGTGCAATAAGTTTCATCATGCTGAGCTTTTCCCTTAGAATCAGAAAACCGGCAAAAGCGGTTATCAATGGGCAAACCATATAGGCAAAGGCGGCCGATTTCAAATTAACATTATTGACAGCATAGATATAAGTAAACCAGTTCCCGCTTATCAATACTCCCGAAAGCAGGCAAAGAATGATAATTCTCCTGCGCCCATCTTTGTCAAGTGAATAAAAATATTCCAGGTCAGTTTTAACCTGATTAATACGAAATAAGGCAATATAAGCCCAGGTTAAAATGAGGGAGGTGAATATCCTGTAGTATAATATCTCATCTGAAGGATAATGCTGGATTTTACGAAGAGGGATAGAGAAAAATCCCCAGGTCACCACAGATATAATTGCGGCTAAAAAATATTTTAGGCGGCCCTTTTTCAATTTCAGGCCTTAACAGCAATCAATGAAATCTCTACATTCACATTTTTGGGTAATCCGAGTACGGCAACAGTCTCTCTTGCAGGAAAATTTGCACTAAAGTATGAACCATAAACCTCATTTACTTCAGCAAAATGATTCATATTACTCAAAAATATGGTGGTCTTTACCACGTCTTCGAATAAAAAACCAGAGGATTTGAGCAAGGCATCCAGATTCTTCATCACTTGTATGGCTTCGTCAGCTATACTACCAATTATAAGCTGGTTTGTTGCCGGGTCTATTGGAATCTGACCGGATATGAACAACATATTTCCTGCCAAAACTGCCTGACTATAAGGTCCAATGGGTTCGGGTGCCTTTTCTGTATAGATTATTGATTTCATTTTTTTGAGGTTATTGGGAAAACAATAAGTAAAACCTAATGGAATTGTAGACTCAAAACCTTAGAATACATACCATTCAAGAAGCTTATAAATTATCCCTGCAAGAAATAAGACGATAGCAATGGTATTTATAATATGCATTACCTTCAGGTTGAAACTTGAGGGTCGGTTAGGATCGTGCTTTCTAAAAAAATACATAGAACAAAAATATTAAATAAAAAAAGAATCCCGTCCCGAAATAATCGGGACGGGATTCTTTTTTTACAATCTGCTTATATACAGTATTGTTTATTGTTGTTTGATCTCAACACGACGATTTTGTGAACGTCCTGCTTCAGTTGCATTAGATGCAACCGGACGGCTTTCGCCATAAGCAGTTGTTGCAATTCTGTTAGAAGCAATACCAGCGTTAACAAGGTAAGTTTTAACAGAATTAGCTCTGTCTCTTGATAAAGTCATGTTATATTCTTCAGTACCTTCAGCAGATGCGTGACCATCTAACTGAACAACAGCAGAAGAATTTGCTTTCAATGAAGAAGCTAAGCCATCAAGAACTGAATAAGCTGAAGTTCTCAAAACTGAAGAGTTAAACTCAAACTGAATTGGAACAACTGGACCAGAAGCAGAAATCTCTGGACATCCGTTCAATCTTGCAATACCTTTAACAGTAGGACAAGCATCTTTTGAATCAGGAATACCATCAGCATCAACATCTAAAGGACAGCCTGAACCATCAACTTTAATTCCAGCTTCAGTGTTAGGGCATTTGTCTAATTTATCAGCAACACCGTCACCATCAGAATCTTTTAAAAGATCAGCAGCTTCAAGAGCACTTACACGGCCTTTCAATGCTTCAACTTCCTGACGTAATGTAGGATCTTTTAATTCATCGTACATTAAGGCAAGTGGATTAACCCAGTCTAAGTTCGGCTTAGCAGAAGAACCTAAAGAGAATTCAATACCAGCAGAGGTATAAGACCATTTATCTTTTGAGAAACCTTTTCCTTTAGTACCATCAAGATCATCAGCATCAAGGAAGTTCATGGTGTAACCAAGATCGAAGTTAACACGCTCAGAAACTTTGAATTTGATACCAGCACCAACCGGAACATACATGTTACGGATGTTGTTGCGATCTCTGTCAGGACCATAAGTTCCTTTAACAGGAGTTGCGTTAGGATTGATTTCTTTCCAGTGATAAGCACCATAACCAAAACCAGCTTTTAGGTTGAAGTTAACAGCGTTTTCTCTTTTAAGGAAATCAATTGAACCTACGTTAGCAATACCTGTAAGGTCTAATGCATGGCTGATTTGAGTAACTCCATCAGTACGTGGGCCTAATCCCAAATTAACTGTAGCGCCATCATTATCATAGCTAAGCTCTCCACCGTGGTAAGCAAACTGAATTGCGAAGATATGATCTACTGCCTTTCTTAAAGTAAGTCCATATCCTAAAGATGGGCTCCACTTAGAAAAGTCATTAGTTCCACCAATTGCAACAACAGGTGCTAATACTCCGGCATTAACACCAAAACTCCAGGTTCTATACTGGCCTCTCCCGCCAAATACTTTGGCAGAGGAGCTAGTAGCATCTTGCGCAAAGGAAACCTCACTGAGGCCTAAGGCTGCTACTAATGAAAACACAAGTGCTTTCTTTAATGTAGAATAATTCATAATCGTTTTTTTAAAGGTTAACAAATTTCATTAGTGTAATTTACACAAAAATAGTCATAAGTTTGACTTGTGCAAATAATCAAATACTGTTCCAATCATTTTCTTTGACAAAAATAACATCCAAAATCGTTTTATAGCACACAAAATTACATTCTTTTAACATGAAATATCCTCTCGTTGACAGACAACTCTTTGAAATAAATCGTCAAAATTTTACAAAAAGACTCTCTGCGAACTCTATAGCCATATTTCAATCAAATGATGAATTTCCACGAAGTGGTGATCAAACTCATTCATTCAAGCAAAATGCAGATCTGTTTTACTTAAGCGGAATAGACCAGGAAGAAACTATTTTATTTTTATTTCCCGACTGTCCTAATCCATTATACAAAGAAGTCCTGTTTTTAAGACAGACAAATGAACACATTGCTGTCTGGGAAGGTCATAAACTGACGATTCAGGAAGCAAAAAATGTTTCAGGCATCAAATCTATATACTGGCTTGATGAATTTTGGAATATTTTACCAGCAATAATAAGTTATGCTGAATGCATTTATCTCAATACAAATGAGAATGACCGCTATGCCCACAAGGTTCCATATCGTGACATTCGGTTTATTGAAAAAATAAAAGATCTTTATCCATTACATAATTATAAACGGGCTGCCTTGATTATGCGCGAGCTCCGCCCCGTAAAGTCAGAAATCGAAATTAATCTGACAAAAAAAGCCTGTGAAATTACCCGTGATGCCTTTGTCAGAATCCTTAAGTTTATAAAACCAGGGGTAGCCGAATATGAAATTGAAGCTGAAATTATTCATGAATTTATTCGGCAAAGAGCAAGTGGGCATGCATACAACCCGATTATAGCTTCGGGTAAAAATGCCAATATCCTTCACTATAATGATAACAACCAAATCTGCAAAGATGGTGATGTGATACTTTTTGATTTTGGGGCGGAATATGCTAATTATAATGCCGACATGAGTCGATCAGTACCTGTTAGCGGACGTTTCACAAAACGCCAGAAGGATGTTTATAATGCCGTTTTACGGATCATGAAAGAGGCCAGAAAAATGCTTCTTCCTGGAACAATATGGAATGACTATCATTCCGAGGTTGGTAAAATAGTTGAATTTGAATTGATTGGGCTTGGTTTACTCGATAAACAGGATATAGCTAAACAGGATCCTAAGGTCCCGCTTTATAAAAAATATTTTATGCATGGTACTTCACACCACCTTGGTTTGGATGTGCATGATTTTGCCAGCAGGTATAAGCCATTTGAAGCCGGGAATCTTCTGACATGTGAACCAGGAATTTATATTCCAAAGGAAGGACTGGGAATACGAATTGAGAATAATATTCTGATAACGAAAAATGGTAATATCGACCTCATGGATGATATTCCGGTTGAAGTTGAAGAAATAGAGGAAATTATGAATTCTTAGTTTCCTGCTGTAGGGTATCTATAAACTGATAGAGATTGAAATCAGGATTGGCTGAAGCTTTGATAATTTCATCTTGTACATACTTTTTATCGAAATTCTTCATTTTCTGATGCTGAATCAATTTCCAGGCTTTTTCAGCCAATAAAAAATTGCGTTTTGTATTTTCTTTATTGGACTGATTTTCAATAGCTTCCATAAGTTCTGCGATCCCAATCGATCTATCGGCAACAGTATTGATAACCGGAATAGGTTGAGGCCTTTGATGAACAAGCTTTCTAAGATTATTGGCGAATGTATCAGCCCCTTCCCTGTCTGATTTATTAACAACAAATATATCAGCAATCTCCATTAATCCTGATTTCATGTTCTGGATCTCATCACCCGACTCAGGAACCAGCACCACCACACTGATATCTGCAAGTCCGGCAATTTCCACTTCCGACTGACCAACTCCGACTGTTTCAACCAAAATATAATCAAAACCTGCAGCCTTAAGGACATCGCACATTTCAATTGTTTTCGCCGATAAACCCCCTAATGATCCTCTGGTTGCCAGCGAACGTATGAAAACATTTGGCTTATTAAATTGCTCTGCCATTCTGACACGATCTCCGAGAAGTGAGCCCAGATTAAATGGAGAAGTCGGATCAATTGCAAGGACCGCAATGCGATTGCCCTCTGAACTCAATTTATTAATTACAGCATTGACCAGAGTGCTTTTACCTGCACCTGGGGGGCCGGTTATCCCAATAACAAGAGTTTTATTTGTTTTGAGTGCTCTTAATAATTCCTCTGCACCAGGCAAATCATTTTCAACAATGGTTAATTCCCTGGCCAATTTTCTAAAGTCATTGAGTGGTGTGGAATTATTAAGCTGGTTTGGCTGCATATAATACAAAGTAAACTGTTTTTAATTTCATTTTACAATTCGGGGAGATTAAGCAAAAGAGGCTAATTTATTTACCTTTGATCTATATTCTGCCAACATGAAAGTTACAGGTTTTTCATTCATCCGTAATGCTGTTAATAATGACTACCCTGTGGTGCAGGCAATTCTATCGATTTTGCCCATTTGCGATGAATTTGTAATCGCAGTTGGAGATTGTTCTGATAATACACTCGAACTTATTGAAGGCATTGCTTCACCCAAAATAAAAATCATTCATACGGTATGGGATGAAAGTGTCCGCGAAGGCGGAAGAACTTTTGCACAGGAAACTGATAAAGCTTATGCTGCAATTTCGAAAGATACCGATTGGGCATTTTATATCCAGGGGGATGAATGTGTGCATGAAAACTATCTTCCTGTCATAAAAAAAGAGATGGAGGAAAATTTGAACAAGAAAAATGTCGAAGGTTTATTATTCAAATACCTTCATTTTTATGGCTCCTATGATTTTATTGCTTCCTCCAGACGATGGTATAGAAATGAAGTGAGAGTTTTAAAATTTGATCCCGGAGTTCATTCTTACCGGGATGCGCAGGGCTTTAGAAAAAATGGAAGAAAAATAAAAGTGAAACCTATAGATGCCTATATTTATCATTATGGCTGGGTTCAGCCCCCAGCGGGACTGGGAAATAAGGTTCGCAATTTTAATAAGTTTTATCATGAAGATTCCTGGATTCAGGAAAATCTTCCCGAAAATAATGAATTCGATTATGGCAATGCCGACCGTCTGATCCGATTTGAAGGTACACACCCTGTTGTTATGCAGAGGCGAATCGAGGTCAGTAACTGGAAGTTTCAGGTTGATCCAACCCTTCTGAAAAAGAAAATGAGTTTGAGGCGTCGTATTCTGCAAAAAATAGAAGATTCATGGCATTGGAGAATCGGCGAATATAAAAACTATAAAACTGTTCAATGAGCAGTGTGTCGTATTCCCGAAAAAGTATATCTGTTGTTATACCAAATTATAACGGCAGTAAGCTGCTGGAGCAAAACCTGCCCTCTGTCTATGAAGCCTTAAATAATGCCAAAACAGATTTTGAGATAATTATTACAGATGATTGTTCCACAGACAGCTCGGTAGCATTTATCAGACAAAACTATCCTCAGGTACATTTGATTATTAGTAATAAAAATCAGGGATTTTCAGCAAGTTGTAATAAAGGAATTGCGCTGGCAAATAAGGATTTGATATTACTATTAAACACAGATATAGAGTTAAATAAGGACTTTTTTGAAAGTCAATTTAAATATTTTGAACTACCGGACACTTTTGGAGTAATGAGTAAGATCATTGGAGCCAAAGATGGTGAAACACAGGACACTGCACGGTTTTTAAAATATTCCGGTTTTAAAATCAAAGCCAATAATTTTTATCACCTGGAAAATGAGGATTTCCTTACTCCAACCGCCTATTTATCGGGTGCAAATGCCTTAATCGACACAAAAAAATTAAAGGATATCGGTGGTTTTGATGAAATATTCTCGCCATTTTATTGTGAAGACTTTGAATTGGGACTTCGGGCATGGCGCCTGGGCTGGAAATGTTATTATGACCCAAAATCCTATTGTATTCACGATCATTCTTCAACAACCAAAAATTACCGTACCCGAAGTTGGGTTAAGGCTATATTCTTTCGAAACAGGCTTTTTGTTCATGCCATACATTTAAGCCGTATGCGACTGTTTTTTTGGTTCCTCCAGATCACTCTAATTGATATGCTTTTTATGTGGATTGCTTTAAAATTCTACTATTATAAAAGTTTTGGAATGTTTATGAACAATCTAAATCCCGCATTACATTCACGCAAAAAAATGAAGGAATTAATGGCAAAACATAATAGTAAAATTAGCATTGATGATGTCATCAACAAAATGAATAAGATGCTCGAGGGGCAAACAATCATTTTCAGAAGAAATTAGACATCTTTCAAAATGACTAACTTTGTTTTAGAAATCTTTTTATGAAGACCTTTTTTCGACTTTTTGCTTTTGCTGCCCCTTTACAGAAATTTGCAGTTCCATTCTTTATCACGTCGGTATTAGGTGTCATATTCGGGCTTCTTAATTTCACCTTACTGATCCCGGTTTTTGAACTCTTGTTCGATCAGTCAGGTAATGCTGGAGCAAAGGCATTGACAAAAGTGCCCTCATTTGATTTTAGCCTGAGCTATTTCAAGGACTTGTTTTACTACTATTTTCAAAGCATCATCAATACTTCAGGTAAAGTTGGAGCTTTAAAAATGGTCAGTATTGCTATTGTGATATCGGTAATACTAAGCAATTTGTTTAAATACCTTTCAGCCAGGGTAATTGAAAATTTCAGACTAATGATTGTCACGCGAATTCGGAGCAGTATTTTCAAAAAACTTACCAATATTGATATCCAATACTTCAGTACACAACGCAAAGGAGACCTTATTTCGAGATTTATGACCGATGTAGTGACCATTCAGGACTCTATCATCCGCTCTCTACAAGTTATACTTCGCGAGCCAATTGCAATAATTCTAAATTTTGCTGTACTTTTTACAATATCTGCCAAACTCACATTTTTTGCCCTGATTCTGATTCCTGTATCAGGTTTGCTTATTTCTGTGATCGTCAAAAGGCTAAAAAAACATGCAACTGCGGCACAGGAATCATTAGGAGTATTAGTGTCGAGTATAGATGAGGGGCTCAATGGGGTTAAAATCATTAAATCTTTCAATGCCGAGCATTATATCCAGGAGAAATTCAATGCTATCAATATGTGGACGAGTAAAATCCACAGGAGACTGGCCAGAAGGGTTTTATTGGCCGCACCGGTTTCAGAAATGATGGGTGTAATTACAGTGGCTGCTCTCCTCTTTTATGGTGGTACCCTGATTCTTCAGGAAGGATCAGATCTTCAGGGTGCTGAATTTATTGGCTATATCATCATATTTTCACAAATAATTAATCCTGCTAAAGCCATTTCCGAAGCCTTTGGTAATATCTCACAGGGTATATCTGCAGGTGAACGTGTATTTCAATTACTGGATGCACCTGAAAACATTATTGATAAACAAAATCCGGTTTCAAAA
>CAYJAM010000076.1:0-9213 GCA_964367725.1 uncultured Sphingobacterium sp.
AGTGCATCAGGTCTGAATTATCAATTACGTGCCCCAGACTATGCGCATGCCCCAGTTCATGCTGAACAACCGACTGAAAATCCGATTGTGATGGTCCCGGAAGTGCGTCTTCAAAATTCCATGTACGTTCTTTGTCAAAAACCAGATCGGTTTCAGTGATCTCCCATTTATTACTTCCGCAGGAAGTATAATAGGTATAAGTTACTCCCAAAACCCCTGCAGGTAATTCATCAGCGGTATCAAACCTGACAATATTTATTCCATCACGCGCGGATTGGTTTGCCGGGGTGGGCACACCTACCTTCCAGTTTATCCCGGTGAAGCAGGTCCAGGCAGCCAATGATTTAAGAAAGGAATTCTTTGCATTGGACTGTGCATCAAAACTTTTTTCCAGCTGCCAGGTATACCCCCCCTGAGTATTACTATTTACATGCTTAAACTGATAGGTTGATGCACTTACAATGTTATACGAAACAGTAAGATTGGATGAAGAAACGGCCGTGGAAGTACCGTTGTAAACATTGATGGCGCCTGTACCTGCTCCAGAAGGAACAATCACCACAATCTGATTATCAGCCCAGGATACATACTCAACAAGAGCTGGTTTTACTCCGGTAAGCCCCCCATTATCGGAATTGGCAAATTCAACATATTTATTGGCTGTAGCCGGACCAGGGCCAAAGCCTGAACCCGTAATGGTAATCTGGCTACCGGTACCGGCTGAAGTCGTGTTAGGCGAAAAATTTGTTATAGACTGGCCGAATACCCCGGTAAACACCGTGAATAATAACAGTAAAACTGTCAGGACCGATAGGCTATATCTTCGCTTTATCACCTGAAACGATTTATTTTATCTTAAAATCAGCCTTGTTCATCACTTTAAAATTTGAATGAGTTAGTTTTTGCAGTACGGGATAGATCTCTCCTGAAACATTTTTATAAACCTTAAATACATCCCTTGCAGTACCTGTGGCAAGATCATAGCGGATAAATCCCTGGATCTCGGCATAAGGCCGGAGCCGTAAATTTTTGGATGAAGTGGCGAGTTTCGTATTGTTTGGGATACAGGTAAAAACCCCGATGGTACCTTCCTGAAGATCCAGACCATAAGAAACCTTTTCCATCTGATTTCCTACAATGCCGCCGATGGTGATGACTTCAACAATGGAATTACTGAGTTCACCTTTAAAGACCTTGTAAACTGAAACCAGATTAGAGGTATAGATATGCTTACGATCAGTATCCCAGAAAGAGGATTTTCTTAAGACCTTTGCTTCAAAAACCAGTGTAGAGTTTTCAACCCGTTGTTCGAGCGGCACTGCCTGCAATTGAGCCGATAGATCAGTTGAAATGAGCGTGAGGGCGATAAAAAAGAGTAAAATTTTATTCATATCATGCTACTTTCACAATCAATCCAGTTTAAATACATATACATCCGAGTTCGAACGGTTGCCCTTGGTATCGCGGGTACTAATCTTCCAGTAATAGGTTTTATTACGATCAAGCAGCAGATCGGCAAGAACTGCTGTTTTCAGACCCGAGCGGTACAAAACGGGCACATTGGTATTCCCCAGATAAACATCATAGCTGTCAATATCCCCATCAGGGTCGCTTGCCGACCATCTTAAGGTCACCGTGGCCGTAGACAGTGGGATTACCTCCCCATATCGCGGTGCTGTCAATTCTGCGGGAAAGGGAGAAAAAGAGGTTTGAGCCGGTGCCGGATTATAGAATTTCCAGAGATCACTACTAACCTCCTGACTATTCTTTGCGTTCTTAGATGCAATAAACCAGGAATAAGCCAGATTCCGGTCGAGTTCCAGCTCCAATTGGGTTTTATCAGTGCTATGAGTACTGATTTGACCGCTTTCGAGGTTCTTAATGCTTAAAACATAAGAATCACTGTTCTTTGCGGCATCCCATTTGAATAAAATCTTTGAACGGCTCGCAGAAACAATGACCCCATCAGCACAGATCTCATTGTTCCTCGGCAATAGCAATAGTGCTTTACCCGGAAGCGGCGGTGGATCTTTGCGGCATCCGATACAGAGGATCAATAGAAATAATAATGCTTTTCTCATCTGTAGGGTTTGTGCCGGGTGACAATTTCTTTGGTATTAAATAAATATGGTTAAAGTTATTATCTGCCGATTACGTGGTAATTCCATATATAAGTACCTGCAGGTACTGCAACTGAGGTGGATCTAATAGTAAAACCTGCTGAAGAACCTTCTGCAAATACCTGCCTATTTAATACAGTACCCAATTCAGCAGCTGCAGCATTTCCAGTATAAAGTATCGGATAGGAACCTACGGGAAATGCGGAAGAATATGTTATTGTTGTAAGAATTTCATTGGTACCAGTTGATCCTCCAAATACTGTAATTGTAACTGTCCCAGCCAAATTTGTTCCTGAAACAGTGTTTACAGTTACATTAGTACCTGACGGAGCACCTGCTGTAGTATTATATGTTGCTCCAGGGTTAGCCAGCAATGAAGATGCGATCGGTCTTTCAATTGTAGGATTGGTTGCAAACACAGTTCCACCTGAACCAGTTGGATCTGTTAAGGATGTACGTAATGATGTAGAGTTGAATGATCCCGCAGCAGTTCCATACAATGTTCCTGTTGCAGGAAGTGTAACAGTAGATCCTGCTGCTGAGTTTAAAGTTATTGCAGAACCAGTAGTTGCTAAATTTGCAGCTAATGTGATGGTTCTGCCCGTATTTGCTACCCCCGTTCCTCCAAATTGTCCTGCTACAGGTCCAGCCAAAGAAGCTGAACCATCAAAAGTACTTCCATAAATATCTCGGGCGGTAAATAATGCCGTTGCAGTTGCTGCATTGCCACCAATACTAAGATTTGCTACAGGAGTAGCAGAAGCCACTACAAATGGTGGAGTACCTAGTGTTGCTGTCGAAGTAAATTGACTGGCTCTCATACCGGTAGCATTCAACATACCAGTAGACGGACGATAGGTGAGTTTTAAGCTGTTAACTCTTTGACCATTATTACCGGAAGTACCTGTAACAAAAGTTGGATAAATATCTGTTGCTGTTGTATTATCATCAGTAATATTGGTATTTGTTGCGCTTGTTGCAGTAGTTGCATTCGTGGCAAGTGTAGCATTAGAGGCAGTTCCGGTAAGGTTAGCAGTAATTGTACCTGCAGAGAAATTGCCGGTTCCATCCCTCCTGACAATTGTTCCTGCATCATTATTTGCTGTAGAACTGTTTGCCAGAGCAGAACCTGCCTGAACAGTACCTGCTGCAACACCACTTACATTGTTCACATCATTTGCCGTACCCGAAAAAGTAGCAGCGGTAACTGTTCCGCCGCCAAGATTCAGGCTCGTACCAGTTGCCACTCCTATATTTGGAGTGATTAATGTTGGAGTATTACTCAAAACAATACTTCCGGTACCGGTAGTATTGGTCGTACCGAGTGGTGTTCCCCCACCCAGAACCAATGTGGTACCCACTGCTGCACCTATGGAAGGGTTAGTCAAAGTTGGAGAAGTCAGGATTTTATTACTCAATGTTTCAGATCCTGCCAGTGTAGCCAGGGTTCCGGTTAAAGGTAGCACGACTGTACCACCAAGACCGGCTGAAGGCCCGTTCAAAATAGTTGTACCACTGGTATTTCCCGCAAGAACCAATTTTCCCACATTTCCTGCTGCACCAAAAGTTTTTATTCCTGTAATAGTTTGATCAACATTGAGTACCATATCCCCTGCACCGGGAGATTTAAAGGTAGGTGCCAAACCGGGTCCGTTAGAAGTAAGAACCAGGTTCGGTACATCACCATCCACAGAATTTACGGTTCCGGTTCCATTTCCTACCAAAACTCTTCCGGCAGCAAGCGAAGTCCGTCCGGTGCCGCCATGAGCTACTCCCAGTTCTGTACCATTCCAGATACCGCTGGTAATTGTGCCAAGTGTAGAGATGGAAGCTTGTCCGGGATAGGTGGTTGCAATATCCAGCACCGGAGAAACCGTAGGATCGGTTACGGTAATACGATTCGGCGTACCTGTTACATTGATTACGGTACCCGCACCAGCAGTCGCCCATGTGGGTACATTACCTGCGCCAACCCGTAAAACTGTGCCGGGAACCCCGATAGGCAGTTTAACCAACGCAGTAGAGGTACTGGCATAAAGCATATCACCGGGAGAATAGATCGAATGTCCGGTACCGCCATTTACAGCGGCCACATTTCCTGTTACTGAGGTCGCAGAGCTTGCATTTCCGATTAGCGCCCCTCTGAAGGTAGTCGCATTCAGTTCGCCGGTTAAGGGTACAAAACTCAGTTTGGTACTGGCTACGCTCGGTGCCAGGGGACCAGTAATCCCGGAAACTAAGGTTGGATAAACAGTTGCCGGATTGGTTGGATTATCTGTAATACGGATATTCACGGTATTCTGTGCATCTACTGATGAACTGGCGTTTCCGATCACATCTCCGGTAAGGAGTCCGTTAAAGCCTCTTGCTGTTAAAATTCCTGTCGCCGGTACATAGCTCAGATTCCCGCTACTGGTACGCAGGGGCTGATTTCCGGGTGTGGAGTTTACAAAAACCGGGTAAGTGGTACCCGGATTTGAAATATCATTAGTTACTGCAGAATTATTGGAATTAGTTGCAGTTGTGGCTAAAGTAGCGGTGCTGGCATTGCCTGTCAGGGGGCCACTGAAGCTTAAAGCTGTAACCGGACCATTCACTGTCACAGAATTAAATACAGCATCCCCGTTCAGCGAACCGGTGATGTATTCCCATTGATTATTTTTCCGGACATAGAGACCCGCAGGATCTGTGGTCCGATAGATCATCATCCCGTTAGGCGGGTTCAATGCATCAATGGCAATGGTATTAGCCATACGCGGCAATAAAAAACCCTGGTTAGCGCTCTCAAGCTCCAGCAAAGACGAGGGCTGGATATTGTTTCCATTGGTTCCGATCTTAATCTGGGCTGCTGCTTTGTCGAGGAAGAATATTCCTGCAAGCATTAAAGCAATGGATAGTAATTTTACTGGACGCATATTCTTATGTTTTACCTGGTACGTTTTTTCTTTCTATAAAATTATTGTTCCCTATTAATATTATAGGCTGAAAGCAGAAAGCTAAAAGCTTAAAGCTGTTCGGAAATTTATAATTATTATCTGTTTCAGTTGTCTGTTCTAAGTAAATCTTGGTTCATTGTTTATTTTCTTCCCAAAAGCACAATTTTCAATTGAAGCAAGATCAAATCTCAATACTCAATACTAACTACTCAATACTCCACTAAAAAAGGTAGCTCGGCATCAACGTATCCTTATCAAATGGAATATGATACCTCAATATTATTTCATGCGTTCCTTTAGAGAAGTTATTCAGTCTTCCCAGATTATAATCATATGCATAACCTAAACGAAGGGTTGGCACCAGCCTGAAATCAAGCAGACCCACCAGCGCACTGTTACTCCGGTAGGATATACCAGTCGACATCAGGTCCCTGAAAAACACATTCGCATTCACATCGTATTGTATGGGAAGCCCCTTCACTCCTCTTACCAGGAAAGATGGTTTTAATATAAAATTATCATTCATGTTGATCAGGTAGCCCGCATTCAGGTACAGATGCAGCGTTTGTTTTACCTCATACTCTGAAAGTGCCACATCCACTTTACGCATTTTCGCACGCACGAGGTTCGGTACTGAGAATCCCGCATAGAATTTATCCGTGTTGTAGAACACACCGGTACCGAAATTCGCTGTAAGTGCATTCAGGTTCGTTGAGAATACCGGATCACCCGGATTGGTGATGTTCAGCTTGCCAAAATCAGTCTTATTGTTCATTGCACCCAGTTGGATTCCGAAAGCAAGATTGGAGTTATCACCTTCAATGCGGTAGGACATTGAGCCCTGGGCACCAAAGTTTTGTGTGATTGAAATGCGGTCATCGACAATTTTAAGGCCTACACCCAGTTTGGTATCCCCAATTGGCATATCACCTGAAAGCATAGCTGTTTGTGGGGCATCCTTGATTCCATTAAACTGCTTTCTGAAAATACTGGTAAACTGCACCGACTGCTTAAAACCCGCATAGGCAGGATTGATCTCCAGGGTATTGAACATATACTGTGAGTACAGTGGCAGCTGCTGTGCCCTGAGCAAGTCAGGCAGCAGTACGATCAGGGATAATAATAAAATCCGTGCTGCTTGTTTCTTCATATTAACGGTTGATAATAAGGTAACCCGGAATGCCTTTAGAGCCATTCACGCTAATCAGATAATAATAGATGCCGTCAGGAAGCGTATTTCCGATGAATCCGCGCATATTGCCTGTGCCGTTGAAGGTATTTTGGTAATCAAGATCCTGAAAAACCAGAACCTGATTACGACTGTAGACTTCAAAGCGTACCACATCTGTGGGTAAACGTTTTACAACTTCATAAACATCATTGAATCCATCCCCATTAGGAGAGATCGCATCAGGAACATTGACCGGGGTACTGGCGTCGATATCCTGCTTAATGACGGTTTTAGAAAAATATTCTATGGGTTTGATTGCTGTGATATTCAGGCGGGTATTCATATAGGCATCAAAGATTGCGGCACGGTCGGTGATGATGCCTGGCGTGCTTGTGGCCATGGGGGGCAATACATCCCATAGTCCGACAAGGCGTGTATCGTAACGACTAACATAAGCTTCGCTGCGGCTGCTGAAATAACGGCTTCCTTCATCTGCTGCATTATGCTGCAAGGTAAGTTCTACCGTGCCCGAAGGATCGGCATTGGCGGTGTTCATTATCCAGGTCTTGTTCACATATTCCGGGAAGTTCAGTTTATTGTACACATTGTCGGCCACTCTGAATTTGATCACCTGCGGTACTCATGTATATTTTATCTTCAATGGTGTATAACTACCGATGGCTGTGCCGATGGGAAAATCGAGTGCCGGACTGCTCGCAGTAGTATTTCTGACCAGACTGCCTCCGGTCATCATGGGGCCGGTAACGATGAAATTTGTATGACTGTGTCCGGTGATAGTCCCTGTGCCGGGGCGGCCCACATTCACATCAAATCCATTGAGCACCAAATGACCGTTACGGAAATCCAGGTTATTGTTCACATGCAGGTTTCCGATATCCGATAATACGTTCAGGCTGTTATCCAATCTTAGATTCGGGAAACCATTAAAGGGTACTGAATTGATACTATTAATGCGCTGCGCATTCTGAAGCAGATCCGAAAAAGTAAAAATACCACCTGTACCGTCAATGCCACGGGCGCTTTCATCAGGCAAACGGCTGCCATTATTATTCTGCCAGATGCTTGCATAAAAATTAATGAATGAATTATTATAGGATGTCAGGGTTCCAGAATGGGAGATATCCGAAAAAATATTCAGGTTAGCATTAGGGTGCGCAACAAGCGAAGCTCCGGGGTAAATATAGACCGTATTAACTGCCTGAGCCTGAATCAAGCCAGGAAAAAGTAAAAACAGACAGAGCAAGGCCTTCAAGGCCGGCAGGTAAATGTCGATGTGTTTTTGATCTTTCACGTAAAAGTTTTTGGATTTGTATACGAGATTTTACGATATAAGTTTTTTCAAGATACGATTTTATTAATTGTTAAAGTTAAGTAGGTTCGGGGAAAAAGCAAATCAATTGATAGTTGACAGTTGATAGTTGACAATTGAGAACCAAGAACCAGGAACCATGACTAAATTCTGATTCAGTTGAAAATTATGTTTTTGAATGATTAATATACAATGAACCAGGATTTACTGACAACTGAAAACTGATAACTGACAACCAACGATTGAGAACCAGGAACCAAGAGCCAGGACTAAATTCTGCTTCATTGAAAAATAAGGCCATTGTACAATGAACAGATAATTAGACTAAATACCAATGAATTTCACTGGTAACGTAAGTCCATCTCACTACTCAATACTCAGTACTCAATACTCAATCTTACTTAATTATCTTAACAGTAAACGTACCACTTGCGGGATTGCGTGCTGCACCATTATTATTAGCAAAACGTATCGTTACTGTATTCGCTGCACTCACCCAAGCCATAAAGGTTCCGTCTGCTGGCATTGATGCCGGGTCAACTCCTAATGCAACAGCATCACCAATTGCCGCTCCTGTAAATGCTGTGGCCAATACAACATCTGTACTGGAATTCGCCGGGGTATCATTAAAATCAATTACTTCAGACCCAGTTAGACCGGCAATTAAAGTTCCTGTAGTAGGTAAAGTAACATTGGTGGCACCGGTTGCAGTTAAAGTTGTTGAGAATGCTCCTGATGTAGCGAGGGTACTTCCATTTGCCAAAGTCAATGTTGCAAGACCGCCGGGATTAGTTAATGCTACACTGTTTATACTTGTTGCCGCAGCGGCTCCAAGAGTTGGTGTAACCAAGGTTGGTGATGTTGAATAAACCAGATTTGTCGATGTTGTACCAGTTGTACCTGTTGCTGCATTCAAGAAATTCAACTGTGCTCCTGTAGAAGTTACTGAGGTGGCACCTAATGTAAAGGGGCTGGGAATGGTCACCACACCAGTAAAGGTTGGAGATGCTAAAGGAGCTTTTTCGGTGTCCAGTTCATTTATTGCAGTTTGAACGTTGACTGCAGCGATTGCACCCGTTGGAGTGTAGGCCACCCCGGTGGCAATTTGGTCGCCTGTATTATTGCCAGAGAGTGTCCCGCCTGTAGAAACCGTTAGAGTTTGTCCATCAGCTATTGTCAGCGTTGAACCTGTGGCTGGTTGGGTAATAGCAACCCTGTTGATTGAAGTCGCAGCAGCAACACCCAGCACAGGAGTGACTAAGGTTGGAGAAGTATTCATTACGAAAGTGCTGCCAGTTCCAGTCTGAGCAGCAACGCTTGTTGCATTACCAACCGAAGTGATCGGACCCGTTAAGTTTGCATTTGTGGTCACTGAACCCGCAGTTGTGGCCGATGTAGCTGTTGCTGCGTTTCCTCCAATACTCAGGTTCGCAACCGGGGTAGTCGAGGAAACCGTAAATGGTGCAGTACCGGTTGCAACTGTAGATACAAGTGTCTGACCAGTTAAAGTACCAGAGGCTGAGAGGCTGGTTCCTGTCGCTACTCCGATATTTGGTGTAACCAGGGTTGGTGAAGTATTCATTACAAATGTATTTCCTGTACCGGTCTGAGCGCCAACACTGGTTGCATTACCTACCGATGTGATCGGACCCGTTA
>CAYJAM010000077.1:0-9211 GCA_964367725.1 uncultured Sphingobacterium sp.
TTGCAGTTAAATTATTACGCAAAAGCTTGGTTCCCGGCACAATACCTTCATCTTCCAAACGGTTGTATGAAGTATAAATAGATGCACCTTTGTACATCTGCTGAAAGGAAATGCTATTGTTGATATTGGTACCTTGCTGCATGTAATTATTGACATTGTCATAAGTTGATAAACCGACTTGCTGACCATTCCAATTGGTCACCATCTGCCCATCGGCCTTGGGACCCCAGCTTTGTGTAGAGGTAGCGTTGTAAACACCAGTATTTCCCTGGCCAAATGTGTTTTGAAGCTCCGGATTGGTGAAAATATTTGACATACCATAAGAGGTTGATGTTGTGATGCCTAATCCGTCTTGTGCACGTCCTGATTTGGTTGTGATCAATATCACCCCGTTACCAGCTCTTGAACCGTATAATGCCGCAGCCGAAGGGCCCTTTAATACAGAAAGCGTTTCAATATCGTCAGGGTTAATGTCAGCTATCCCGTTTCCCATATCTAATGATCTGTTCCAATAACCATTATCAGGCGCACCGGTAAAGTTGTCAATTGGCACACCATCCACTACAATTAATGGCTGGTTGCTTCCTGTAAGTGAATTACTTCCCCGAAGTAAGATTTTAGAAGATCCTGCTGGCCCATCACTGGATCTTATTACTTGTAGTCCGGCGACTTTTCCTGTAAGCGTATTAGCCAGGTTAGGTTCCTTAGCCGAAACCAGGGTTTCTCCTTTAACTTCCTGTACCCCATAACCCAGGGACTTTTTCTCTCGTTTAATTCCGAGGGCGGTAATAACTACCTCACCAAGTTCACTTTCATCCGCAGTAAGTGTTACGTTGATTGTTTGTTGGTTTCCCACTGTGATCTCCTGTCTCGCAGATCCTATCATAGTAAATACAAGAACATCAGTTGGGCTGGCCGAAATCGAAAATTTTCCTGCTGCATCCGTCTGGGTTGCTCTTGTTGTGCCTTTTATAGTTACGCTAACACCGGGCACCGGTGCCGAATTTTCCATTACCGTTCCGGTAATGGTTTTTTGTGCAAATGCACTAATGCTCAACAAGGTGAACATTAGTACACTTAAGCATCTTAAGTAGTTGTTTTTCATAGTGTTGATTTTTGATTTGTTTTTGGTTTTGGTTTTTGGTTCATTTTTGGTTAGTGTTTGGTTTTGGTTCATTCTTGGTTAGTGGTTGGTTCATTTTTGGTTAGTAGGTTTATTTTTGGTTAGTGCTATTTTTTCTAAGAATCTTTAAATCTTAAGATGCTTAGTTTTAATTTTTTGCCGAGATTTTATTTAAACTGGCTGTTTTCTACGACTAAACTGGCAGCGGCTAATAACTCTGCATTATCTGCAAGTGTTGATAGGGTAATAGTGGTCTGGTCGGAAATTCGGGGTATACAAAATTCATTAATAGCTTGCTGTATTGACGGAAGTAACATTTTACCCGCCCTTGCTCCCCGCCCGCTGAGTACAATACATTCAGGATTCAGAATATGAATTAATGTTGACAGTCCCTTTCCTAATTGAAAGCATCCTGCCGACAAAATTGATATGGCCAAAGGGTCTTGCTGAATAACAGCGTCTAAAAAATGATCGCCGAAGTGTTTGGATTTATCTTCAAAAAGCTTTTTCATACTGGATTCAGCTCCCTCTGCCAATGCTGCTTTTGCTTTTTCAACCATCACCCATAAGGAAGTGTCTACTTCCAGACAACCTTTTTTACCACATGAACACAGATTGTCGGTTTTCGAAAGCGGAATGTGACTAAATTCACCTGCATAGCCGGTACTGCCGCGATACAAACTCCCTTTCAAAATTATTCCCAAACCTGTTCCCCATCCAACGTTTACCACCAGGGCATCCTGCATTCCTTCTACTTTTCCAAAATGAAGCTCGGCCAGGGTGATTAAACTTGAATCGTTATCGATATACACAGGCAGGGATAATTCCTGTTTGAGGTATGTGCCCAAATTGCTCCCATTGGGTGTTGGTAAATGAGAATTGTTTATCCCTTTTTCGGCGTTTACGAGTCCGGGCATGCCAATTCCGATTCCCATTAAAGATTTTCTATCTAAACCGGATTTTTGAATACTGGAATTTATAAAAGTGATGAGTTTATCAACGGCCTGTTCATCTTCGCTGATATTCAAATCGAGAAACTTAAGCGGCAGTACAATCTCATTAGCCAGATTGAAAATCACCAGTCGCGTGATCAACTGATCCATTGCCACAGCAACAATATATTTTTGCTTGGCAGGATTGATTAAAAACATTAAGGGTCTGCGTCCACCAGTTGAAGGGGCTAAGCCTTTTTTTGTGATGTATTTATCTGTAATTAATGAGTTTACGGTAGAGGTAACCAATGGCAAACTCCGTTGAGTAAGCTTACTCAAATCGGGCAAAGAAAGGGTCTTTTTGTAATAAAGATATTTAATTATATCAGCTCTTAGCCGCTGATTATTTTCAATTTTTACTGACATTTTACGTTCCACTTAAACAAACTTAATAAAATAAAATTAAAGAAAACAAATCTTTATAAAAATTTTATAAAGTTGGTTTATGTGCCCTTAGTGCATAAAAAGCGATATAAATTTTGTTGAGAGGCGTATTTCTAGAATAATGAAGAGGTTTTTTATGCCGATCTGGCTTCTGTAATTTAAATGCTTTAGGTATTTAGGTTTGTTGCGATTAATAACCTTATCGTGATTAAACGACCGGTTATTAATGTCTGAATAAATACCCGGCTCTTCTTTGGAATTCCGGGACCAGAGATCAGCCTTAATCTATTTGTTAGAGATTCAGGGCAATGCCTTAAATAAATGAATGCTGCCAGATCTGCATTTCCTATACGCTTCTGCGATATTTTAAAATTATATCCTTTATGAAATGCTTGTACAGCACTTGTGTTTGAATGAATAGAGATTTTGGGTAGATAGATCAAACATTACTCATCTATAGTATTATGCATTAAATGGGATTATAAAAGTTTTTTGTATTTGTTCCGGGCTTCAATAAAATTCAAATGATAGTCAATTCTATAAAATGAGTTTAAGCAGTGTACTATTTGTTTCTTTATGCTCGGCCTCAAGACCTTCTTTTTGATATTTTAAAACACCATTTTTATCTAATACTGAAACCAGGTTACTATGAGAGAAATTTCCGTCTGCATCCTTTTCAAACTGGACATTCAACATCACAGATAAAGTTCTTACAGTTTCTTCGGTTCCGTGTAATAAAACCCATTCTGAATCCAAACCCATTTCATTGGCGAATTTCTTTAGTTGCTTCGGATTATCCCGTTCCGTATCAAAGCTGATTAAAACAAAATTTACTTTATCCTTTCTGATACCCATATTTTTCGAAATATTTTTAATGTCAGATGTTAAGCGTGGACAAGCATAGGTGCAATTCGTAAATATCATACCTATAACAGTTGGTTTTCCTTTCAATGTCGATAGTTGAAAATCGGTATTATGCTGTGTTTTAAAGGTATCATCCAGCATGAAAATGCTTTCAGAAGGAATGTTTGTTAAACTAACTTTCTCAGTAGGTTTACAACAAGATGGAATTGGAGCTTTTTCAGGAGTTAAATTTGTAACATCTTCAGCATTATTTGAAGGGTTAATATTAGTGCAACTAAATAACATGGAAGTTATTAGTATTAACAGGATAGATAGTCTCATGATTTTGTTCTTTTTTTTCTAATTAATATTCTTTACACATCGAAATCCAAGATTTGCTATGCAATAATTTCCTTTTAAACTTCCGCGGTAGCTGAACCTTAGGTAGCCTGCATAATCTGATTTGTCAACAACATTCAATGAACCTGCAGCGCAAAATAGTTTTTGATCATCAGAATTGTTTCCACGGGAATCCGTGGAGGTTATGTAGCTATTGAAATTTGAGGTCCATTCCCAGATTAAGCCATGCATATCATACAGCCCATAAATATTCTGATAGGTTGATTTTACATTAGGTAATACCGGAAGATTGGGCCTTTTATACCAATTTAATATATAGTCGGTCAGAGAAGAGTATTTAATGTTTTTTGGTGCTCCCTTGCCTGCGATTTCCCATTCTGCAATTGATGGAAGCCTTTTGTTTTTCCATTTGCAATACGACTGAACCGCAAACCAGGAAACATTTACAACGGGAGAGTGTTAGATATTCTGATTGGATTTTCCAATAGATAAGTCATTTTCCCAATGTCTCAAATAATTAGTATCAGCAAACAATCTGTTCACTTTTGATTTGCGCCATTCCGGATTGGCTTTAACAAATTCAAGAAATTCTGAATTAGTAACTGCTGTTTCATCCATCCTGAAGGCCTTAACTGGTATTGGTTTATTGCTCTTAGTTACAAAGAAGGGTTTATAAGTACCTTTAGATATAACAAGCATTTTTTTTTCAGAATTAACTACTTTCTTCTGGGCATAGGCCGCCCCGAAGAAAGTAGCTGAAATCAATAGGATTAAAATATATCTCATGATTATTGAAATAATGAATCAATAGTATGAATATTCTTATTTCTTGATTTTTTGAAATATTGAAGAATTTTCATCACCAGTGACTTTAATTTGTGCAATTGCCCCTTTATGAAATGCACGGAAAATAGAGTGATCAACCACATTTAGCATCCCTGGCACCTGCAGTTTCATTTCAACAATAGAAGAACCTCCGGCAGGAATTAAGGTTGTTTGTACATCTTTGTTGATCGCCTGGCCGCCTTCGATATAAACATTGTCAAAAATTTCTCCAATAACATGGAATGAAGAAATAAGGTTAGGGCCCCCGTTTCCAACATACAATCTCACTGTTTCGCCTACATTTGCAGTTAGGGCATTGGGGCCGGTTGTAGAACGAACCTTTCCATTGAAAAGAACATAATCAGGATCTTCTTCAATTGCTTTATTCTCATCAAAATCCTGCAAACCTTTTGCTCCATACTTTCCTTTAGTATAGAAATCCCCTTGCATCAAATAATATTCTTTGTCCACTTTGGGCATTCCGCCTTGTGGCTCAACTAATATTAACCCGTACATTCCGTTGGCAATGTGCATTCCTACCGGACCAGTTGCGCAATGGTACACATACAGACCCTGGTTTAATGCGCGGAATTGAAAACGTGTAGATTGTCCGGGAGCAGTTGCCGTAGCCTCGGCTCCACCGCCCGGGCCTGTTACGGCATGAAGGTCTATATTATGCGAAACCTTACTGTCGGCAGCATTTTTTAATGTAAAATCAATAAGGTCTCCTTGCCTAACCCGAATGAATTTTCCCGGGACACCACCTCCAAAAGTCCAGAAAGCATAGTCTGTGCTGTCAGCAATTTTCATTACTTTCTCAATGACTTCCATTTCTACTTTCACCCTTTTCGGAGAGGTATAGCTTATAGGTTTCGGGACTAAGGGAGCATCGGTTAATTCTGCAACAACTTCACCGGTTATAACAGTATCAATATCTAAATTGTTAGATGCAGAAGAACTATTGTTTTTACAACTGGTTTGCACGCTTGCGATGGCAGCTGCAACCATAAAAATTAACCATGATTTTTTCATTTTTTTTTCATTTAGTTATTAGTGTTATTTTATAATACGAGTTCATTCAATGGGTTTCCTGAATAGTAAAATTTCTGGCTGAACGTTTAATGATAACCATACCCAATTCTGGTTAGGTTTCATTTTTTGACTTTCAGATATATTTTTAACATATTTCATTGATGCGGCATTAAACATTTGTGAATAACCACCAGAAATCTTAATTCCACCAGGTAATTGATGCAGGAGACTAAAATCCACTTCATTACCTAATGCCGGATTGGTTTTCCTTCTGTTGTAGTCAATGATCTTTCCTGGTACTTCAAAATGATGGATAGCCAGGTTGTAAGTTGTTAAGGCAGATGATTTATAAGTAGCATTTACATAATTGTCCCATAATCCTGTATTTTTATGCGGACTCGAAACATAGAAATAATCCATGTGTCCATAAAATTTATGATGAGTTCCATATAATGGATTGAAGTTTGTGACTGACAACGAATTGTTGTCCATATCCTTTCCGCTTAGATAATCGCTTCCAATTCCCAGACTGATTTTTTTACTGATAGAATAGTTTCCATATACCGAACCCATCCAGGCGCTGGTTTTTTGTAAAACATCTGGCTTCAGATTTGCACGTCCTGTTTGATAGTAGAAACTAGCTGTTGCAGAAATTTTTTGATTCTTTAGAAATGCATTAACACCAATCGTTTGCAAATGAGAAAGGAGGGAGTCGGTACGATTTTGCTTATCAATGTTCATCACTAAACCAGAGAATGACACTGTATTTGTCATGACGTATTCCGCCCAGACGAACTCCATAGATTTATATGGCTGGCCAATCGAATCATTAAAAAAAGTGCCATTTATCCTTTCAGAATTCTGGTTGTATGCCAAGGCAATATCGGCTTTGAATTTCCCTTTCTTATATTTGATTAGTGCAGCATCATGCTTACGCCCGGCATTATTCCAATCAAGCGCACCCAAAATACGCTCATCATCATAGGATAAAACCTGCCTTCCAACTTTTAATTGCAAGTTAGGCTGCAGATATATTTGAGCCCAAGCCTCAAAAAGGCTTACATCATTGGAGCTTTGCTGAATTTGTGGATCTTTTCCCCAAACATTGATTACCTGAAATTGCAAACCAAGAGTTATTTTATTCCCTTTCGAATAATTTATTCCAATACGATTACGCTGAGATATGAATGCAGCAAAATTTTGTGTGGTAAGTTGCGGAGTGAATATTCCATTCCTTAACTCTGCTCTTGGTCGCAATTGTAAAGACAGCTTTAATTGTTCCTCCTGGACTGCTGCCGCTTGCTGCGCCTTTAGTAAATTTATAGATCCGAAAATGAGAAAAGTCAGAATCAATAAGGGAAGGCCTGCTGGGTATTTTCTGAATTTGATTTGCTTAAGCATTTGGTATTGTTTCAAATTGCTATAACAAACCTAGCTCAACAATTAATTTCATTCAGTGATCCTTAGCCCAAAAAAATATGATAGTTATCACATAAAAGATAAAATTGTCTTTTATTAATTTGACATGAGTTCGATATAATGATGGTTAAAATAATACGGTTATAATTGGTCAAATGATCGATCCTTCACTCATAGGGATTGACTAAGTTTTAAATTTAAAGTACTATGTATTACATGGTATTATAAAAATTATATATTTGTATCGTAGCATGAGTAGTTAACTGATTTTGAACAACATAAAAAATATGAAAAGTATAATAGTCATCTTATTTATTTCCCTTGCTGGGGCATTAAGCACTTTCGCACAATGCGAAGAGAACGCAGTGCTAATTACATCAAAGACCAATCTTGCAGATCCATCCGGAAACCCGGTGAGGGTAAAGGATGAAAAGACCGTACTGAGATTTTCTAAGGCAGCTATTATGCTCAATATAGACGGTGAGGGCAGGGGAGAACTGAAGATCGTTTCTCAGAACTGCAACTGGACGATTCCTTATAAAGAAGGGAAAAGTATCATTAATGCGAAATTGAATGATAGCGATTACACACTTACTATTGAAGGAAAAGAAGGTAAGGTTAAACTGCACGTTGTAAAAAATGAGTCGGATGACAGTATTCTTACGATGTTGGTGGATAAATTTGAGAAAATAGATTGAGTGAGGATTTTGTCTAAGAACTTGATGTCCTAATTATAGGGAAGCTAAAAAAAGGGGAATACAACAAAATCACTTAATCTAATTATTTAATTTTAAGCGAGTCTTGAGACTCTTGAACATTTAATGATCCGTAGAGCGTTGCACTAACTCTACGGACAGATGATTGAGTGAGGATTTTGTCTAAGTACTTGATGTCCTAATTACAGGGAAGCTACAATTTGGTATCTAAAGAATTGATTTTTAATGAATGGCAATTAGTAGATAAGTTTTATAAATGGATTGATATTGTCATTTTTTTTGTAGTATTAATCTATGGGTCTCTGACAGCGAGCCATTTACCATCTACCTATAACACTAAACGTATGAAAATTAGAAAACTGGCAATTTCCCTTTTAGCTTCCATTGCTCTTTCATTTATATGTATTCAATCAGTTTCGTCGCAGGAGAAATTTGATTATTCCAGGAACGGTGATATTCATAAACAGGTAATCGATTCATGGAATACCCACTATCGTGATTATTTTGCCTCAGAAATTAAAAGGAGGTTATTTCAGGAAAATGATGTCTATCTTTTATATGATATTCAGAATGGAGGCTTGCAATCCTTTGTAGAGATGACCCGCAGATGTAAGGATACTCAGCAAATTGGCGAGATTGTCGATTTGCTAAGTCCCATCCTTACCGCATTAAAACCTATCCCAAATACTAACAATAGTACCGGATGGATCTGTTCCGGCGGGAATATATGTACAGCCTATGGTCTTCTTGGAAAGGAAGTTCCACTTTGCAGTCTGCAGTTTTTGGGCTTGGTAGGGGCACTTTCCACTAGTATAACACAAAATATTCCCAATAAAAAACAATCGGTGGCAGAGAAGGAATTTCTTGCTAATACTTTCAATACCATCGCTATTCAGTTAAATCGCTGGTTTACGGCAGACTATTTCAAAGCTGTTAATAATAAGCTAAGTATGACTACTGCAGATATCAATGATGGGAGTTCAAAATATTTTTTTTCAGACAGAGATCTTTGGCATTTGACAGTTCTTTCTGATTTGTCAGAATTGCACAAATCCGGTATCCGGCCTGCAACAGAGGATGGGAAAAAAGCTTTTGAGGATTTGCAAAATAAGAAGGAGGGTATAAAAAAAATATTTGATCTATTCCTGGCCAGGTCTATGCTCAGCAAATCTATTAAAGGAGAAAGGGCTGAAATAGATAAGGGATATTGGAAGAATTTTTATGATAACAGATATGCCAAGTATACAGGCTCTCAGAGTCCCGTCACCTGGGAAAAAGGTAGCGACGGAGAATGGAAAATGATTACACATGTTAAATTGGATAGTACTTATATCTCCAATGATGTAGCATGGGATATCAGTCATGCAAGAAGATTGGTTCCGGCTTTTGAAACTTTTGCCAGAAACCGGAAAAATATTAAAGCGATTTGGGGACATGACAATCCGGCTTTTGACCCAATTGCGCTTCGCAAAGCCTATGCCAACCAGATTGCTGAAAAAATATGGAATGGGGATGTT
>CAYJAM010000078.1:0-9191 GCA_964367725.1 uncultured Sphingobacterium sp.
TATTAATGTCAGGAAACAAGTTAAGCAGTGATGCCAGAACGCGATTGGATACTATGGTTCGAACCAATGATGGGTTTGAGATCGCAGAAATTGATCTTCAGCTCAGAGGACCCGGCAATATTGAGGGAACACAGCAAAGCGGAGTACTGGATTTAAAACTGGCTGATCTATCAATGGATCAGAAGCTTTTAGCAGAAGCCAGGCAAACCGTTATACAGGTACTTGAGGATGATCCGGAATTAAAGTCTGAATCAAATTTGCTCTTAAAGCAATATTTTGAACAAAAACCAGGGGGGATCAGCTGGGATAAAATATCTTAAATAAAATATCTACTATCAATGAAAGGATTTAATCATAATGACTGCTAGCAAATCTTCAGAGGCTGTCAATGATCCCTATATCGCAATGCGTTTTCCGGAGTTCCGCTCCTATCTGGCTATGCGTTTTTTATTCACCTTTGCCTATCAGGTACAAGCGGTTGTAGTTGGCTGGCATATTTACCAGCTAACCAAAGATCCGCTCTCTCTGGGGCTTATTGGCCTCGCAGAGGCTATTCCTTCAATTACAGTGACTCTTTACGGAGGATATATTGCTGATAAATCGGATAAGAAGAAACTCATGATCTGGATTATCCTGGCGATGCTGTTATCGAGTGTTGTATTGATGCTTGTATCCAGTCCTGAGGGACTTGAGTTTCTGGGACAAAAATCAGTCATTTTGATCATGTATCTGATGATATTTTTTGTGGGAATCGCCAGAGGTTTTTATTCACCTACTGCATTTACCTTAGTGGCTCAGATCATCCCCAGAGATCATTATGCAAATTCATCAACCTGGAACACTGGAATTTGGCAGGTTGCATCGATCATGGGGCCAGCTGTTGGAGGCTTGCTTTATGCATTTAGCGGTATTACCGCCTGTTTTGTAGTGATTGTCAGTTTCATGGCCATGGCATTGGGCTGCATTGTCTTTTTTGTCAAAAATTATCCCCCTCAGTTCGTTCCGAGGGAAAATATATTCAAAAGTCTTTCGGAGGGCATCAAATTTGTATTTAATAACAAAATGATTCTGGGTGCACTAAGTCTGGATATGTTCTCTGTATTTTTTGGAGGTGCAGTTGCACTGATGCCTATTTTTGCGCATGATATTCTAAAAGTAGGTTCTGAGGGTCTGGGTTTTTTACGTGCTGCACCGGCGGCAGGTGCAGTGATCACAATGTTTATCATGGCCAGATATCCTCCGATGAACAGGCCCTGGAGAAACCTGCTTTTGGCAGTTGCCGGTTTTGGTATATCTATAATATGCTTCGGACTTTCACGTAATTTTTATTTGTCTTTAATCTGTCTTTTCTTCGAAGGCGCATTTGACAGTGTCAGTGTAATAATCCGCTCAACAATATTACAGTTGTTAACCCCTCAGGAAATGCGTGGACGAGTTTCGGCAGTTAACGGCATGTTTATTAATTCATCGAATGAAATCGGTGCATTTGAGTCGGGAGCAACAGCAAAACTCATGGGGACAATACCCTCAGTACTTTTTGGTGGTACAATGACACTGATCATTGTGTTTTTTACTTATCTGAAAACCAAGAAGCTTGTACCTCTGGGACTGAAACAAATTAGCAGAGATTAGATTCTGTTTGTTCTTCCTACCACGAAATAAATAATGGAACCGAGTATTGGCGCAATCAGGATTACGATGAGCCAGAGTAATTTTGTATTTGTTGGCTTATTGCTTCTAAACAGGTCAAGCAAAGTATATACGATCAAAATTGCCCAGAGAATCCCAAACAGGAAGCGGAAGATATTTCCGATAAAAAGTAGACTTGTTAGTGTGATCATAATGCTTTTTGTTTTCGTCCCCAGAATAGATAAACTACTGCTCCCAGATAAGGTGCAACCAGTATAAAAATTATCCAGAGAAATTTTTGACCTGTACTTAGATTTTTTGACTTCAGCGTATCGAAAATTGCAAATGGAATAATGAGAAGAAGGGAAACAATGGCAAATATGACCATAACCCATTCCCAAATACCAAAGCCTGAAGTGAATTCTGCAATCATAGGATGTCTAGATATTCAAACATGACCTTAAAGAGTACATGGTTAATTGTTGAATATACAAAATTATTTAAACTTCTGTACTGTATTTCTCGCCAATCTGTTGGCGCCACATGGCATAATAGAGGCCTTTTTCAGCAATCAGTTCGTCATGCTTACCTGATTCAATGATATGCCCCTTTTCAAGAACGAAGATCTTATCGGCATGCATAATGTTTGAAAGCCTATGCGCAATGAGTATGGTAATATGATCCTGAATAACAGAAACATCACGGATTGTTTCTGTGATCTCCTCTTCGGTAATTGAATCGAGTGAAGAAGTAGCCTCATCAAATACAAGAATATTTGGTTCGCGTAATAGTGCTCTGGCAATAGATAAACGCTGTTTTTCACCTCCTGATACCTTTACACCACCTTCCCCTATTACAGTATCCAAACCTTTATCTGCACGGGCAAGTAAATTCTGACAGGCAGCTTTTTGCAATACACGCAGGCAATCTTCATCGCTGGCATCCGGACGAACAAAAAGCAGATTTTCCCGGATTGTTCCCGAGAATAATTGTGTATCCTGTGTAACAAAACCTATTTTTTCACGCAGTTCATCCAGATCAATGTCGGTTCCGGGAATATCATTATAAAGTACCTGCCCGGATTCAGGGTGGTATAATCCAACAAGCAACTTTACTAAAGTCGTCTTTCCTGACCCTGAAGGACCGACAAATGCAATCGTTTGTCCTTTTACTGTTCCAAATGAAATGTTTTCAAGTGCATAACGGTTTGCAGATTGATGTTTAAAGCTTACTGAATTAAATTTAAGACTAGTGATGCGGCCAAGAACCGCCGGTTTTAATGGTTTTTTCTCTTTTGGGGTACTTAGTATCCCTCTAAAATTATCCAGAGATACTTCGGTTTCGCGATAAATATTGATAATGTTTCCAAGTTCCTGTAATGGCCCGAAAATGAAGAAGGAATAGATGAAAAGTGAGAAAAACTCGCCTACACTGATTCTGCCTGCGAATATCAGGTAAAGCATCAGCAGGAGAATCATGTTCCTCAATAGGTTTACGAGGGTTCCCTGGATAAAACTAAGGCTACGGACATATTTTACTTTTTTCAGTTCAAGTTTTAATATTTTATCGGTGGTATTACTCAGGCGTTTAATCTCCTGACTGGATAGCCCAAGGCTTTTTACCAACTCAATATTACGAAGTGATTCGGTGGTAGATCCGGCCAGTGCTGTGGTTTCACTGACAATAGTTTTCTGAACAATTTTAATTTTCTTACTCAATACAGAACTGATCACCCCAAGAACCGGGATTACAGAAACATAAACCACAGCAATAGACCAATGAATATTGATGGCATAAACAAAGACAAAAGTTACTCCTACCAATGATGTAAATACAATATTAATAAGGGCAGTGATGAGCTTTTCAGTATCAGTTCTAACTTTTTGAAGGATTCCCAGAGTTTCGCCACTGCGTTGGTCTTCGAATACCGAGTATGGCAATTCCAGTGAATGAGCCAATCCATCGGAATAAATCTTTGCTCCCAGTCGCTGTGTAATAACATTTACATAATAGTCCTGAAAGTTCTTTGCAATTCGGGAAACCATTGCCACACCCATTGCTGCGAGGATCAGTAAGCCTGCGCCCTGAAAGAATTCTTCAGTGGTATATTCCTGGTATCTGGTTACATAAGTATCAATGATCTTTCTGAAGATCCAGGGATCAAGCAGAGAAAAAATTTGGTTAATAGCTGCCAGAAGCAGAGCCAGGGCAATAAGTCCCTTGTAATTTTTTAAATAGTCTGCTAATAGTTTCATATGGCATCAAAATTAAAAAAGGGAATACTGCTTTTGCTATATTCCCCTTCTTTTAAAAGAAATTAAGATCAGACAGTCATTATATCTTTTTCCTTGGCCTCCATCAGGCGGTCAATTCTTACGATACATGAGTCTGTTAATTTTTGAACATCGCCTTCACCTGTTTTAATTTCATCATCTGATACCCCCTCAGATTTTGAGCGTTTGATCTTTTCATTCGCATCTTTACGGATATTTCTGACTGCAATACGACCTTTTTCAGCCTCCTCTTTCACTTTTTTGACAAGGTCTCTACGGCGCTCTTCAGTTAATGGCGGAACGTTTAAGCGGATTACCACCCCATCATTTTGAGGGTTTAGTCCGATATTTGCCTCCATTATAGCTCTTTCTATAGGAATCAGCATTGTTTTTTCCCATGGTTGTACAACTAAGGTACGTGCATCAGGAGTATTGACAGTACCGATCTGGTTCAATGCAGTTGGAGTTCCATAATAGTCCACAAATATTCCGTCAAGCATGGAAGGCATTGCTTTACCTGCACGAATTTTTACAAGTTCATTATCACAAAACTCAATGGCTTTTTCCATATGAGCTTTCGCATCATCCAGTTGTTTCTTAATTAGCTCGTTCATAATATATCTGTTCGATCTGTAAAATTAATTAAATTCCTGTTATTCTCAGGTATTTAAGCTTTACCCAATCTTTGATTTCTTATGCTTTCACTAATGTACCGATAGGTTCTCCATCAACCAGACGCATTAAATTGCCTGGTTTATTCATATCAAAAACAATGATTGGCAGGTTATTTTCCTGGCAAAGGGTAAACGCGGTCATATCCATAACATTGAGATTCTTTTGGTAAACCTCATCGAATGTTATCTCATCGTATCTGGTGGCATTAGGTTCTTTCAACGGGTCAGCAGTGTAAATTCCATCTACACGTGTACCCTTCATCACAACATCTGCATTAATCTCTACCGCTCTTAAAGAAGCTGCGGTATCAGTTGTAAAATATGGATTACCTGTTCCTGCACCAAAGATCACGATCCTTCCTTTTTCAAGGTGGCGGACTGCCCGGCGGCGAATAAAGGGTTCACAGATCTGCTCCATTTTTATAGCTGTAAGCAAACGTGTTTTAACACCGGTTTTCTCAAGTGCATCCTGCAATGCCATACTGTTGATCACTGTTGCCAGCATGCCCATGTAATCTGCCTGTACACGATCCATTCCTGCTTTTTCAGCACTCAGTCCGCGATAAATATTGCCACCTCCAATTACCAGTGCAATCTCTATCCCTTTAGCATGTACAGCATGAATATCTTTTGCATATTGAGCAACACGGTCAATATCGATTCCGTATTGTTTTTCACCCATCAATGCTTCACCGCTTAATTTTAACAGGATACGTTTGTACTTCATGGAGATAAATTTTCTAAAGTTATTAAAATATTTTAGTTGAGCTTACCTGAAAGGTAAGTGCTGTGATGTTTCATTTCTTTGTTTATTACGACCATATCGGCTCTGTATCCCTTTTTAATCAGACCTCTATTCTCGTCTCCCATTAAGCGGGCAGGGTAGGTTGAAGCCATCCTTAGGGCTTCCTCTAAAGGAATACCAACTTTCAGTACACAGTTTTCAACTGCTTTGAGCATACTCAGACATGAACCTGAAAGGGTCCCGTCGGGCATGGTATACCGGTCGCCTTTAAATACATGCTGGTAAACACCTTCATTAGTTTCGGTAACTGCATCGGTAATCAGAAATAATCGATCACCCAGTTCACGTTTAGCCAGTTCGATCATTGGGAAACTCACATGAACACCGTCTGCCACTATACTGGTATATGGTTTTAGTTTGAGAATGGCAGGAACAAGTCCGGCTGCCCGATGATGAATTGGTGGCATGGCATTGTAAAGATGGGTAGCAGCTTTTACCGGATTGTTTAAAAATGATAAAGCCTCTTCATAAGTTGCATCGCTATGTCCGGCAGAAATAATGATATTATTTGAGTGTAAATAGTCTATAACTTCCTGATCCTGTAGCTCAGGTGCGATGGTCATCATCTTTAATTCACCTTCTGCACGTTCCACCCAGTTTTTGATCTCAGCAAGAGTTCCTTTTTTGATGTAATTTTCAGGATGGGCCCCTTTACGTTTTACGTTCAGATAGGGTCCTTCAAGATGCAGACCCAGAAAATTACCTATTGCTCTTTTGCGATAAGCTTTAGCTGCATCAATTGCTTTGTGGACGACCTCATCACTGTTGGTTGCTGCTGTGGCGAAAAATCCGGTTGTTCCCTGGGCGAGCAGATCTTTTTCCATTCGTTCCAGACCTTCTTCATCGGGATTACCACCAAATAATTTACCACCACTGCCATATATTTGAAGATCAATAAGTCCGGGAGCAATAGTCAAACCTTTAAGGTCTGTTATTTTGAAATCCGCAGGAATCTGTTCCGGATCTGAGATAGAATGGATTTGTCCATTACTTATTAATAAGGCTTTATTTTCCAGTCTTTCTTCTCCGGTAAAAATGCTGGCATTAATAAGTGCTTGATCCATAGCGTAAAAAAATAAAGGCAAAAAAAATCCTCTCCGTTTTGGAGAGGATTAATAATTAAGCTCCTAACTGAACCCGCTTAAATGCGGTAACGGTGAGGCCCTTTTCTACATCATTTAAAAACTGAGCAACAGTTTTAGAGGAGTCTTTAACAAACTCCTGATTTAGTAAGGTTGAGTCTTTATAGAATTTATTAAGCTTACCTGCAGCGATCTTTTCAACCATTTCTTCAGGCTTACCTTCTGCACGGATCACATCTTTAGCAATTTCAAGTTCTCTTTCGATGGTTTTTGAATCGACATCACCTTTATCAATTGCAACCGGATTCATAGCAGCGATTTGCATCGCAACATCTTTTCCAACTTCATCAGCACTTGCAGGATTAGCGTTTAATGCCACCAATACTCCAAGACGGTAATTTCCATGGATATAAGCGATCACTTTTTCACCAGTAACTGATTCAAATTTAGAAACACCTACTTTCTCACCAATCTTTCCGATTTGTGAAATGATAGTATCAGCTAATTTTTCACCATTAAGTTCAAGCTCAACCAATTCTTCTAATGAAGAAGGGTTTTTCGCGATTGCCAAATCAGCAATGCTATTGGCGAAGGCTACGAAATCAGCATTTTTTGCTACGAAGTCGGTTTCACAATTGAATTCAACTATCACTCCGCGTTTTCCATCGGCAGTTGTTTTAGCAATCACTACACCTTCATTTGATTCACGATCCTGACGGCTTGCAGCAACTTTTGCACCTTTTTTACGAAGGTAATCAATAGCAGCCTCAAAATCTCCGTTAGCTTCGGTCAATGCTTTTTTGCAATCCATCATACCGGCTCCGGTTTGCTGGCGTAATTTATTTACATCTGCGGCAGTAATTTGTACTGTAGACATGTTATTTCCTTTTATTTAATACAGGACCACATTTGCATGTGATCCTGTAATTTTTGTAAACTATAAATTTTATTGTCATCTCCGCCTGCCTGCGGTAGGCAGGCGAAGGCGGGGACCCCCTGAATGAAGCAGGGAAAAATTGGAGACTACTCTTCGCTCTTCGCTTCAGGCTCAGCTTCAACCGCTACACCTTCAGGGCTTGTAGCCTTGCGGGTACGTTTTCCTGGAGTTGCCGCCTCATCTTTAGCTTCACCTTCTGTATCAACTTTAGCTTTTGCAGCTGCAGCTTCTTTGTCGGCTTCTTCTTCTTTCTCACGCTTACGCTCATCCAGTCCTTCGTGGATAGCTTTCATGATAACATCAGTAATCAATGTAATTGATTTTGTTGCATCATCGTTTGCTGGAATCGGGAAGTCGATGTTTGAAGGGTCAGAGTTAGTATCAACCATTGCAAAAGTTGGGATGTTTAATTTCATCGCTTCAGCAACAGAGATATGCTCTTTCTTAACGTCAATAATAAACAATGCAGCTGGTAAACGGTTCAGATCAGCGATACCTCCAAGAAGTGCCTCTAATTTGATACGCTCACGCTGAATCATTAATTTTTCTTTTTTCGATAATACATCAAAAGTTCCGTCTTTAGTCATCTTGTCGATGTTTGACATCTTTTTGATTGATTTACGAACTGTAGCAAAGTTAGTTAACATACCACCTAACCAACGATCAGTTACATAAGGCATGTTTACAGAACGTGCCTGCTCAGCAACGATGTCTTTAGCTTGTTTCTTTGTGGAAACAAATAAGATCTTACGGCCTGATTTTACGATCTGTTTGATCGCAGCAGCAGCTTCTTCTAATTTTGTTAAAGTTTTATTTAAATCTATAATGTGGATGCCATTACGCTCCATGAAAATGTACGGTGCCATTTTCGGATCCCATTTGCGGGTAAGGTGACCAAAATGTACACCTGCATCCAATAAATCCTGATATGTTGTTCTTGCCATTGTCTGATCCTCCTGAGATTAACGTTTACTAAATTGAAATTTCTTACGGGCTTTCTTACGACCTGGTTTCTTACGCTCAACCATACGGTCATCGCGGGTCATAATGCCTTTTGCTCTCAATGCAGGTTTTTTCTCTGGATCCAGCTCTACAATAGCCTTGGCAATTGCTAAACGAACAGCTTCTGCCTGTCCTTTAACACCACCGCCGGCAACGTTTACAGTCACATCGAATTTTCCTGTTGATTCAGAAACTTCTGTTGACTGCATTACGATATATTGTAATGGCAATGTTGGAAAATACTCCTTGTAATCTTTACCGTTTACGGTAATGTTGCCGCTTCCATCTGTTAGATAAATGCGTGCAACTGCGGTTTTTCTTCTTCCTGAAGTGTTTGTAGTTGACATTTCTCTTAATTACGGTTTAATGGTTGTTGGATTTTGCGCTGCATGCGGATGTTCTGAACCTGCATAAACAAACAGGTTTTTGTACAATGCACGGCCCAAACTGTTTTTAGGTAACATACCACGTATAGCCTTCTCTACCACACGGGTAGGATGCTTCGCCATTAACTCTTTTGGAGAAATGAATTTCTGCCCACCAGGATAACCGGTGTAGGAAACATACTGCTTTTCAGCAAACTTGTTCCCTGTGAGTTTTACTTTGTCTGCATTGATAACGATAACATTATCTCCGCAGTCTACGTGTGGGGTGTACGATGGCTTGTTTTTACCTCTGATGATCATTGCGATCTTAGAAGACAAGCGCCCCAAAATCTCTCCTTGAGCGTCAACAACTACCCATTCTTTGCTGACGGTCGCTTTGTTGGCAGAGACAGTTTTGTAACTT
>CAYJAM010000079.1:0-9047 GCA_964367725.1 uncultured Sphingobacterium sp.
AATATTTAAAAACGGAGTCTGCTTCACTTTACCTTCAGCCAGTGAACGTATTCCCATATCAATAATACCGCTTGTTAATAAATTTCTTTCTATTGGAGCCACAGGACCACTGACTATAAATTTCTGGATATTCAGTGCCAAATAACTAAAATGGGCATAAGTTGGACCTCCACTGAGTACAAATTCTGTTGCAACCATGCCTTTTGAGGTGTTTGCAGAATAAGCCCAACCTGTCTTGACATACTTATCCAGCATCATAATTGTTCCCTTTGTTCCATCAGTATAATTAACGATTACCGCATAAGGTGTAGGTACAATCTCACGCATATTCCCTATTTCTTTATCTTGTATCGTATCACAAGCTGCATCAACTAACTTTTGAGAGATCTTTCCTGAATCGATCGCTTTCCAAACATCATCTCCTTTCAGGCCTTCAACACTTTTAACACCGGTTTCGCCACCTGCTCTTCTCTCAACCATACACTGCAGAATTTCAGTTACGTGAAAACCGTAAGCATCCAGTGAGGCATATCCGATAGCAACAGCTTCTGATATTTTAACTCCAATAGGATGTATCAGTTGCTTATCTCTCCAGCAGTATGGCAATGAAGATCCAGCCATCATAGGGACGTTCAGTTCTTTAGCACGATCATAGATCCATCTGCTATCCAACCAGCTATAAGACAAAGCTTTATCTGTAAAGACAGGTACCGATCTATTAGATGCATCAAACACTCTAAATATCCTCTCAAGATAATTCATCCGGGGATATAATTTCATACCCAGTCTGTTATAAGGATATTCACCATGTTCACCGACATAAATCACCGCATCGACCGCAAGTTTATCTCCGCCAAGAGTTAAAGCTTCTTCAACTGTGGGGTACACCGGCGTATTATTCATATTCGCGATCCTGATACCCGTGTCATTTGCACCAACCTGCTCAATGTATACCGAAGCAATCTTTATCTGAGGAGCTACCATTCCCTCATCAGTCGGAATACCAAGAAAAAGTTTGGTGCCGATAACATCAGCATGAGCACTATTCCTGTATATATGGGTTATGAATGCAACTTTCTTAATCCCATCCTGTCCGGCAAGAGCTCTTGATAACTCTTCGGTAATTGAAGTGATATTTCCATTTTCACCCATGGTAAACCCGGGAACGATACTCATACCTACTGCTGCAAAGACTGATTTTTTAATAAAGTCTCTGCGGTCATTTTTGCTCTCTTTTTTCATTTTAATATTTTATGTAAAAAATTCTAACCAGCTAATTACCAGCCTACTGCATAACCATTTCTTCTCAGATCTGCACCACCCATAAGCCAGCCTGTTTTATGGTCTATGGTTATTCCCTGAGCTCCTCCAACGGTCATTGACCAGTCGCCCAGGCTCGTGTCGATCACATAACCCATTCCTCTTAATGTTTTGATAACACTTGGCTGCACTCTGGTTTCCATTATGATTTCCTTTGCAGGTACCGACCCCAATTCATCTTTCCATCTGAAGCGGGGTGCACTGATTGCATCCTGAATGTTCATGCCAAAATCTATATTATTCATCGCAACCTGCGGCACGGACTGTAAAATACCGAAACTACCCGGTGAACCTACAATTAACTGGGGTTTGCCATCCTTGTGAAATTGCATCATCCCACCGATACACCATCCAACAGCTTTGCCTGGAACAACAGTATTAGCTTTACCAGGCTCCAGTGTCATCCAATCCAATGCACTGTTAAATACCACACCGGTATTTCCGGCAACATAACCCGAACCAAAACCTCCACCATGAGTCTGAATGATTACAACCGCATTACCCCATTTATCAACAGCAGAAAGACTTGTAGTTGCATATCTGTATTTGGATGAATTTGGATCATCAACTGGGCCCGGGCTACTATTCAGGGAAGTCTCTGGCTTTAATCCAGCTTTTCTTTCTTTCACCTTTGCAATAACTTTTTCTCGTTGTTTGGAGATATATGCATCTGAAAGCAACATATCTACAGGAACATCCACAAATTTTGGATCACCAATATATTTATCAGAATCAATTCTGCTCAAATTAACTGCCTCAAGCAAATGTGCCAGATAGTCTACACTGTTATGACCCATTTTTTGTAAATCGAAACCTTCCATGATCTTCAGTGTTTGCAATTGCTGGAGCCCCATTCCCGGTGGGGGGTTATTGTAAACAGTATAATCACGATATTTAATAGAGATCGGATCAACCCACTGCACTCTGTCGGGTACTGAAGCCAGGTCCTTCTCAGTTATAAAACCTCCGTCACGGGCAAATGCAGCTGCCATTTCTTTAGCAATCTCACCTTTGTAAAAAACATCAATCCCTTCACTTGCAATCCTTCTCATCGTTTTCGCCAGAGGCTTGTTTGAAAAATAATCGCCGATTACGAAAGGATCTTTATCATTCTTAAAGAAAATCTTTCTTGATTCAGCATGAGGAGCAATCCTCTTAACTGTCCCTGCCCACATTGCCTGATCAAATTCGGTGATTGGAACCCCATTTTCAAGGTAATCAATTGCACTTTCGAATACTTCAGAAAGAGGCATCGTACCATAATCTTTCAAGGCCTTTGCCCAGCCTGCGAGATTACCCGGAACAGACGCAATCCTTGGCCCTATACTTTCCATTGCACCATGACCGGCTCCATCTGCAACTTTAACATCGGTTTTAAATTTTGTGATTCTGAAAGTTTCAGGCACCCAGCCTCCAAAAACCAGAGATCTGACTCTGTTTTCCTTTGCAGAGTAAAATAACATATACCCCACGCCAGCAGTACCAGACATATAAGGCTCTGCCGCATTAAGAGAAGCAGCCGCTGCAACAATGGCATCAATCGCATTTCCACCTTTCACTAAAATCTTCTGGCCTGCAAGTGTTGCGAGCGGATTTGCTGTCGCAATCATACCATTCTTTCCAAGCGCTGCTGGACGCAGATTATCTTTTGCTGCCTGAGCATTTACCTGCAAATTCAGCAACATCAGTAAGAATACCATCCCAAAGACGAGAAAAGCTGTCCTGCTTATGTTTTTGTTAATCACCTGTCTATTCATGATGAATAAGTTTAAATTACACTTTCCCAAAGGGTACAAAATTTAATTATTTATTAAATTATTATTTTATATATTAATTATTTTTCGAAAGGAAATAAGGGCTTTCTCCTGTTTTCAAATTTAAACAGGGTCATATCGGCCTGGGTTACTCCCGGAGTATTTACCTGAACAACAGTTGGACAGACAGGGGCATATGCCGCTATAGGAGCGTTGACCCCTTTGGCCACTATTGCATCAAAATCAGAAGGTTGAACCCCCTGAGATATTAATTGCTGCAAACTGAAGGGCATTACTCTTAATGTGGTCAGCATAATTACACTACCCTGTTCAGTGGCAACCACGGCTGTCCTACCCATATTAAAATTGATCTGTCCGCCATGCCTTGGATTACTTTCCTGGAATTCACCATTTGTTACCCTAAGCAATTTTACTTTAAGCCTGTAGGTTCTGATTCCATCCTTCCCTGTACCAACTATTATCAGTTCGAACCACTCTCCCGGCTGATGGTTGCACGCCATACGGACAGCCTCCGGATCATATATACAAACGAAATACTTGTACTTTTTACTAAGTTCGAAGGCTTCCAATATGCAGCAGTTGTTTGCAGGACCACCTCCACCTACATTATCACCCATATCGAGTAATAAAACCGGCTTTTCACTTTTATCAATCAAATCCAGAGAAGATTGAATATCGTTTTTAACTCCTACAAAACTTTCCTTTCTATCGAGAATGTAGGTTTCTATTTTCTTTGCAACTTCAAGAGCTTTTTCCCGTTTCCCATCGGCTACAACAATAATTGACGTCCCCATTTCTTCAACATCAGCGTAAGGAAAACCATGCTGAATACTGATAGATAAAATCTCTGGATCATGGCTTAACTCATTGGCATAAGCATAGAGGCTTTTACAGGGTTCATTAGCCGTTAACTGCTGTTCAATACTGATTGCAAGTGGAACCTGCACCAATACCTGAACAGGATTTGTTTTTCCTTTTAAATAATTTACCAGCAAATCTGCAGCCTCTACACCACGCTGTCTCATGTCAATATGTGGATTTTCTTTATATGCCACCAATGCATTGGTAGATGAAACCATTAGCGGACTTACATTTGCATGTAAATCAAGGGTTCCGAAAATAGGAACTGAATCACCTACCTTTTTTCTTAGCAGACTTAACCAATGACCATCCATATCCGGAAACTCTTCTGAGACTCCGGCACCATGAGGGATAACTAGGCATGCATCAACGGGCAGAACTTTGTCAAGTTCATCCAACATATTTTTAAGAAGCCCATTATACGTATTTGCAGAAAGAGCACCGCCGGGTGTTGCAGATGCGAACAGAATGGGAATAACTTCCATTCCTTCTCTGTCCATTACTTCCAGCATGCCAGCTATTTCATTATGGGCGGTTTGATACTCTTTTCTGATTGCTTCACCAGTTAAAATTTTTCCGTTCCTGAAGTCGGCAGTTGTTGTAGCCTGGGGAACAAAAGTATTTGACTCGTGGTAGATTCCCATGAGGGCTATTCTAAAAGACATGATATGGTATTCTAAAATTAATAATTCAATAATTCAGGATTTAAGCTTCTCCTGTTCCGGCTGAAGCCTCCTCTTTAGGTGGATTACTGTTCCAGTATGACGCCAGAATCGATGATGAAAAACCCATAATCGGCCCGCATACTGCTGTTGCAAGTCCTACTGTTGCAATTTTACCCATAACTTTTGCAATCCCTGAAACAAGGCCGGCATTCTGAGTGCCGGTAGTAATTGAAATTGTACGGCAATCAAATTCAGATAATTTGAAAAGCCTTGCGAGCCAGTAGCCGAAGAAAAATCCAAAGAGAATCATGAGAAAAACTACGATGATTAGTTCAAGTCCGATATTTAGAATACTGTCTCTTCCGGCAGCCATTATTATAGCAACAATAAATGCAACTCCAATCATAGAAACCAGAGGCATCGAATCATCCAGCCATTTCGCTTTCCCATGCAGAAATTTATTAAAAATGAGTCCGGCTCCAATAGGGATAAATACCATTTTGACTATACCCCACATCATTTCCATCACATTTATTTCTATGAATCCACCGGCGAGAACTTTCATCAGCAGTGGAATAAGGAAAGGTGCCAGTAAAGTTGTAATGGCAGTAATCGTAATGGCGAGTACCACATTTGCTTTTGCCAGGTAACACATTACACTTGCAGTAACAGATGTTGGTGCACATCCCAATAGGATGATTCCTGCAGAGATTTCAGCAGGAAAGTCAGTAAAACTAGCAAGAGCAAAACCAAGCAGAGGCATGATCGTGTACTGGCTGATCACACCAACAATTACCGATTTGGGAGATTTTGCCAAAGCTATAAAATCCTTCAGTCCCATTGAACAGCCCATTCCAAACATAATTACCTGGATCAATGGGGTAATTAATGTTGCAAACTCAAATCCATTATATTCCTTAAAATATTGCGGATAGTACAATGAAGTTGCAACTACTGATAGAATTGTTGTGGTAAAAGTCAGTCCCCGAAGTACCGGAAACCCTCTGAAACTAATAGCGAGTAATAATAAAAAAGCAATAACAAAGGGCCCCGCCTCTGCAATATTGCCATTAGAAGCCATATAAAGGGAAATCAATAAACAAACTATTGAAATACCCATTAAGAGTTTTGAAAAAGCACCCTTATTCATCGTATCGGATCGGATAAAAATTAATTTAAAAAAAAAATTAAACAGATGCTTTTAATAACTCTTCTTTGACTCTGTTAGCAACGATTTTTTCCTGACCAGGCTTTAATTGCCAAACAGAAAGTTCAATCCCATCTCTCTTTCCGCCCATTGTACCACCACCCATTACTTCAATTCCCGGATTACCATTCCATAAACGTTCTTTCAGTTGCCTGCCTGTCATTTTTATCTTAGTATCATCCCATGACAGGTGTAAGGTTGGGGTATTATTGGCGATCTCAGGAATGAAAACTTCCGTTTCAACTCCATTTATAGGTTTAAGGGTATTCACTACAACAGCCATGCTCGCTTCCCACATTTTCCATTCTTTGACATGATCCATTTTAATATGTCTTTCCAATGCCACATACATCGCAAGAATTTCTTCCTTATTCACTTTATGACCACGGCATATTCCACTGTTCGGTGGAGCACTTAAACGGGATGCTGCAATCAGATCTTTCTTGCCCATGAGTATACCTGTACTTTGTGGCCCTCTCATTGCCTTTCCACCTGAAATAGCAACCATATCGAAACCCATATCATTAAATTTCCAGAGATTTTCAACCGGATGAGCATCAGAAGCAATATCGATCATGGTTGGAATATTATGCTTCTTGCCCAGTGCAAGCCATTGCTCATAATTCAATTTACCTTTGTTTAATTCCCTGTTCAAAAACCAAAGCATTGCGGTCTTTTCACTAATCGCAGCTTCCACTTCTTCTAAAGTTTCTACGATTATTAGCTTCGCCCCTGTGTTGGTCAATGCCTGATGATACCCATTAGCATGAGCCTTTTGAAGTATCACTTCCGACTTCATACCATCAACATTAGGGAGTTGCATCACTTTTTTACGATCCATGCCAGTCATTGCACCTGCAAGTCCCTGCACCAACGCCGACCAGCAACCGGCGGTCACTGTGGCTGCCTCTGCATGGCAAAGCTCAGCTATTTTAGCCCCAACTTTATCCTGAACATCATTCAGCAATACAAATTCTTCAGCTCCTTTTGCAATTGCCTGGGTTACTTCAGGAGGCATTAAAGAAGCAGTCAAGGTTGTACAAACGCATGATGCATTTATAAATGTTTTAAGCCCAAGTTCTTTAAAAAGGTCGCGTCCTGCAATTGCAGTTGTTGCTTCTTCAGCTGATGCTGACTGCACTGTTAAACCGTTCCCTATTATTCCACCTGCCAATGGGGCAGCTGATAAAAATTTAATAACATCTCTGCGTTTCATATTTATAATTTTAAAATATTAAAAAATCAGTCCTTCATTTCTACGATCATCTCAACTTCTACCGGTATATTTCTGGGTAAAGATCCAAGTCCGATCGCTGAACGTGCATGTTTGCCACTCTCACCAAAAACCTCAACCATAAGATCAGAAAATCCATTAATTACCTGAGAGTGCTTATCAAATTCAGGAACAGCATTCACCATACCCAAAACTTTTACAATTCTCTTTACATTATTCAGGTTTCCAACACTGGCTTTCAGGGCTTCCAGCATACTAATACCAGTTAAACGGGCAGCATTTGTAGCTTCTTCAAAATTGAGATCCTTACCTACTTTTCCAATTATATATTTACCATTCTCAATTAATGGGCCCTGACCAGAAAGATATACCAAATTACCCACCCTAACAGCTCCAATAAAACTCCCGGAAGAAGTCCCACCACGAGTCCTTAATTTGATACCCAGTTCACTGATTCTTGTTTCAGGATCTTTTAATATATCCTGTGCCCTGGCAGAATATATCGTTAATACACTAACAGAAAATAAAAGAAGGATAAATGTGATTTGTTTTTTCAATTGATAATAATTTATAAAAAGAAAAATCAGTCTTTCATTTCAACGATCATCTCAATCTCAACCGGAATATTTCTCGGCAATGATCCCAATCCTATTGCTGAGCGTGCGTGTTTGCCATTTTCCCCAAATACTTCAACCATCAGATCTGAAAATCCGTTAATTACCTGAGAGTGATTATCGAATTCAGGTACTGCATTCACCATACCCAACACCTTTACAATTCGTTTTACATTATTCAAGTTGCCTACTTCAGCTTTTAATGATTCCAATAAGCTTATTCCTGTTAAACGGGCAGCATATTTTGCCTCTTCGAAGTTGAACTCTTTACCAACTTTACCGATCATAAATGTTCCATCTTCTTTTAGTGGTCCCTGTCCTGAAAGAAAAACCAGGTTACCAACTCTTACCGCTCCCAAAAAGTTTGCAGATGGCGGACCGGGAGTTCTTAATTTTAGACCTAATTCCCTGATCCTTGTTTCAGGATCTTTAGCAACAGATTGAGCTTTAGCAGAATTGAATACAAGAACACTTGCGAACAGTATAAATAGGATATATGTGATTTGTTTTTTCATGTTATTTAAAAGTATATTATTTATGAAAGATTGAATTTTTCAATTGAATAAGTGCATGGGTTTATTTAGCAAGCGGGAAAGATAATGCATTCAAATCATACATAACTTTGCCGTCTTTAATTGTCATTTCACATTCCAGTAAATTTTTCCCTTCCTTTTTGAATCTGGCAACATCATAGAATCCAAATTTGCCTTCCCGAACATTCAATACAGTTATGTCAGCAATTGCACCTACTGAAAGGTGTCCAAGTTCTTCATGATTAATTGCCTTAGCAGCTGCCCAGGTACTGGCTTTAACAACATCGGCTAATGGCATATTAAGAGCCATGAATTTAGACATCACATTCAGTTGATCCTTCATAGCAGAATTCATACTTCCAGTGTGCAAATCAGTACTGATTGTTTCCGGAAAGAAACCCTGTTGAGTTGCCGGAATAGCTTGCGAGAATGTAAAGCTTCCGCCACCGTGACCAACGTCAAAAATGATCCCCCTTTTTCTTGCTTCAAGAACATGAGGATATAATTTTTTGGTTTCGAGATCTACAATGGTCTCCTTGGTTTTAATTAATTGTCCGTATGTATGAGTAAAGATATCCCCTTTACGCATTTTTCTAAGGAACAACTCTTCAAGGGATAATCTCGGTACTGCACCTCCAAAATCGACAATGATTGGCAGATTTGCAATTTTGCCTGCTTCAACAGTTCTATCAACTGCAACCCAGTCAGATTTGTGATAATGTGCTACCTTAAAACCAACAATATGCTCAGGGTAATGTTTAGCAACGTCTGCAGCCAGAACAGGATCAAAGAAACTATTGTTTTGCTGCTCTAAAGAATTTTCATCACCGTACATTCC
>CAYJAM010000080.1:0-9032 GCA_964367725.1 uncultured Sphingobacterium sp.
TATGAAGAAGCATTGTATGCGATTGAAATGTGTAAAGACAAATCCAATCCTACCGTTGCAGCTGTTATCAGTGCCAACCTGATGAGCCTTGATTTTGAAGACTATATCACACAGTTCAAAGGATCTGAATATATAAAAGGTATCAGGTATGGATTCAGATCTGTTGAAGAGATGAAGGATCCTCTTTTAATCAGAAACGTTGAAGTTTTGGGCAAACTGAATATGAGCTTGGATTTCACCATTCCACCTGCCAGGCTAACTGCGATTGCCGGACTCATCAAAACTTGTCCAGGCACAAGATTCCTGGTAAACCATTGTGGAAATGCTGATCCAAGAGCATTTCTGGACCCTGCAATAACAGGTGGCAAAGCAAATCATGATGCGAATGAATGGATCGCAGCGATGAAAACTGTAGCAGAAAACAAAAATGTGGTTTGTAAAATTTCAGGCATTATCTCTGTCAGCTCAGGATATCCAAAATCTGCTGAAACTCTGGCCCCTGGCATCAACCATTGCCTTGATATTTTCGGACCAAATCGTGTAATGTTTGCCAGCGACTGGCCATGGTGTTTAAAAGGCAGCGAACTTGAAAACTGGGTAAATATTCTAAAAGAAATTGTCAAAAACAGACCATATAAAGAACAAAAGAAATTGTTCCATGATAATGCTATTAAGTTCTATAATATATAATTCGCACAAAAACCCATAATTCTGCATGATCCTATCATCATCCCAAAGAAAAAATAACCTGACATTAATTTCTTGCTGTATAATAGCATCCTTTTCTCTTAATTCCTGCCAGAATGATCTGAGCAATAAGGAGTGGGCTGTCTATGCCGGAGGCAAAGAACGGCAGGCTTATTCTCCATTAACTCAAATTGACACTAATAATGTCAAGGATCTTAAGATTGCATGGGTCTACCATACGAAAGACGCAGATAAATCAAGCCAGATCCAAACAAATCCTTTGATCATTGAGGGTGTTCTTTATGGTACATCCCCTCAGTTAAAATTATTTGCTGCTGATGCCGCTACGGGCAAAGAAAAATGGGTGTTCGATCCGGCGCCAAGCATGCTCGTTGACAATGCCGGAAAACAAAGTTATGGCCTCAATGTTTGTCGCGGGATTGCCATACACAAGGGGAAAAATAATGAAAACCGAATCTTTTATACTGCCGGATCATCCCTTTAGTGTATAAATAGTTCCACTGGAAAACCTGTCAGCAGCTTTGGAAAGGACGGGCGGATATCATTACACGACAATCTGGAAATGAACAGGGATATCAGTGACCTGAGAGTAACTTCTACTTCTGCAGGCATGATCTATAAAGACCTGATCATCATGGGAAGCAGCCTTTCGGAAGAAGAAGAATCAGCTCCGGGTCATATCAGAGCTTATGATGTTTACACCGGCGAATTAAAATGGCTTTTCAAAACTATCCCGGCACCCGGTGAGAAGGGTTATGAAACCTGGGCAGATCCGGAAGCCTATAAATATGTCGGCAGCGCCAATGCCTGGGGTGGATTTAGTCTGGATGAAAAAAGAGGGATTTTGTATGCTTCCACAGGAACTGCAAACGCAGATTACTATGGAGGAAAGCGAAGGGGCGATAATCTTTTCGGGAACAGTATTTTAGCTTTGGATGCTGGAACGGGAAAATATATCTGGCATTTCCAGGCTATTCACCACGATCTGTGGGATTGGGATTTCCCAAATGCCCCTGCCCTCCTGACCGTAAAAAAGGATGGCAAATCGATAGATGCACTCGTACAAACCAGTAAACAGGGATATATTTATCTCCTTGACAGAGTCACTGGCAAGCCTGTCTATCCAATAGTTGAAACACCGGTTCCTGCTAAATCGGATCTTGATGGTGAATACCCATCCCCCACTCAGCCAATCCCAACAGTCATTCCGGCATTTGCACGCCAGGGTATTTCTGAAGCCGATCTCAATAAAAATATTCCGGATTCTTCCTATCAGGAGCTTGTTAAACGTTTCCGAACCTTTAAAAGCGGACCAATGTTTACACCTCCAAGTCTGGAAGGAACTTTAGTATTCCCCGGCCTCACCGGTGGCGGCGAATGGGGAGGACCCTCAGTAGATCCTGAAACCGGGATAATGTATATCAATGCGAATGAGTTACCCTGGATAGTTACCATAGCCGATAATCGTATTGATAAGCCGGTAAAAAAACAGCAAAGCAATCTCGAGGCTGGCACTTCCCTTTATACCAAAAATTGCAGTGGTTGCCATGGTGCCGATCTTAAAGGTTCAGGTAATTTTCCTGCTTTGGTAGATCTGAACACTAAATACAAAACTTTAGACTTTAAAAATCTAATCAGTTCCGGGAGAAGAATGATGCCTGCTTTTAAAAACCTTAGCGAAGCAGATAAAACAGCCATCGCATCTTACCTGCTTAAAAATGAAGCCTTGCAAAAAGAGGTGTACATCGCTGAAAAGAAAAAGAAACATCCATTCTATGAAGTACCTTATCGTTTAGGAGGAATCAAGCAATTTTTAACTCTTGAAGGATACCCTGCAGTAAGTCCTCCCTGGGGCACACTTCGGGCTATTGACCTGAACAATGGAAAAGTTGTATGGAAAGAAACTCTGGGCGATCATCCGGACATGAAAGCTAAGGGAATCCATTCAGGTACTGAAAACTGGGGAGGTTCTGTAGTTACTGCCGGAGGCCTGGTTTTCATTGCTGCAACAAGCGATGAAATGTTCAGAGCCTACAATAAAAAGACCGGGAAACTGCTTTTTGAAACCAAACTCCCTGCAGGAGCTTATGCCAGTCCGGCAATCTATAGCATAAAAGGTAAGCAATATGTTGTCATTGCCTGCGGTGGTGGAAAAATGAAAACGAAATCATCGGACGCTTACGTTGCTTTTACTTTACCTGATTAATTTTTATTGAATTAGAACATACAAAATGAAGTTCAAACCCTCTTTAATTTTCCTTTTATTATTAAGCTTTAACAGCCTGGTTTATGCTCAGGAAGTAGCAATGAGCAAAGCCAGCTTAATTGCTCTGACCCCAAAATGGGAAGGAGAACGTTTTCCTGACGGTCGCCCCAGGGTTTCTGATGAGTTACTTCAAAGATTAAAATCAATCACTCTGGAACAGGTATGGTCTGTCTTAAAAGGGGAAGGTTATCACCATCAGCTGGAGCAGGGCTGGGAAACTATCCATACCGGACAAGTTTTAGTTGGACGTGTTTTGAGTGCTCAATACATGCCTTTACGTCCTGAAATTCGCAAAGAACTGGAAAAAGAGGGTGAAAAGGCAGGCCGTATAGGTGATATGGTATCCTGGCCGATAGATCTGCTTCAAAAAGGAGATGTATACGTTGCCGATTCTTATGGTAAACATAATGACGGGCCAATCATCGGAGATAACCTCGCTACTTCGATCATTACCAAAACCGGAAATGGAGTTGTTTTTAATGGAACAGTACGTGATGTAGAAGGTTTACGAACCATACCCGGATTCACCTCATTCTTCAGAGGCAGTCACCCATCCTATCAGCAGGAAATGATGCTCACCGGAATCAATGTCCCAATCCGAATCGGTCCGGTTACGGTTGTACCCGGAGATGTAGTTCTGGGAAAGCAGGATGGTGTCATGTTTATCCCTCCCCACCTTGTCGAAAAAGTAGTTAAAGCCGGTGAATTAGTCCAATTGAGAGATCAGTTCGGGCAACAAAGATTAAAAGAAGGAAAATATACTCCGGGGCAGATTGACGGGAAATGGACTCCAGATATTGAGAAGGATTTTGCTGGATGGCGACAAACTAAAAATAAATAAAGTTTTTATTGGCCTGATCAATTCATCATAAATGAAAAATACTCCCGGACTTAAATTACTTGGATTAATCTTTTTTATCTGCTCAGGACTTATTAGCTCAGCTCAGGAATCAAAATCTCCCGGAAAAAATTCAATTTCAGACTTTTTAAAGAACACTGCTCTGATCAAGGCAACAAGCCTGGCATCACATCCTGATTGGGCAATCATGCAGCGCCAATTAATGAATACCATTGAGCAGTCTGCACCCAAATACGTTAATAAATTTACTCAAAAAGACGGAACACCCTATGGATTAGGCCCTTATGATGATGTGTATGAAATGTTTTATAACTGGCCGGAAATGTATGCCATTGGTGGGAGTGACTATTTGTTTGAGTCAGCCCTCAAAAGTTATCAGGCAATTACTCTGAATAATTCGGCTTATGTAAAAGATTCAATTGACTATAATCATCAGCTTTATAAGGAATTTCCAAGGCAGGATGATTGGTTTCATATTTCTGAGGGAATTACCCTTTTCTATAACATGGGTTTGGCTGATGCAAAACTTTCAGAAAATATCAAGCGGGCGAAACGATTTGCCGGATTTTATATGAATGAGGATCCTGAAGCACAAAATTTCAATCCTGATCAAAAAACAATTAAATCAATATTTACAGGTAGTCAGGGTGCAGCCAATACTTCCAGTGCGGTTTACAACCTGAGATATGGCCACACCTCCCTTTTTCCGGTATTGTCTGACTTAGAACCTGAATGGCACGAAAAACCTGAAAGACTGAAACAAATTCAGGAATTATATGATCAAATCGTTACTCGTACTGATGTTCCTGTAAACCTGCTGGCAACCGGACTCATTACGAACGCATATCTGTATACCGGGGATGAAAAATACAAAAAATGGGTGCTTGACTATGTGGATGCATGGATGAAGAGGATTGCCGAAAACGGTGGTCTCCTTCCTGATAACATAGGTCAGAGTGGCAAAATTGGGGAATACAGAAATGGGCAATGGTGGGGTGGTCTTTATGGATGGTATGGCCGTTATGGTGTTTTAATGCAATATTCAGCACTTTCTGTGGCCAGTGAATGTGCATACCTGCTTTCAGGAGATCAAAAATATCTTGATTTATTACGCTCACAGATTAACAGCATTATGCAAAGAGCGAAATATACCAAAGAAGGTCAGATGCTGGTTCCTTTCCGATATAAAAAAGAGGGCTGGTACAGTTACCGGCCCATGATGGTCCAGGATCTTGCCCACCTCTGGCATGCTTCAATGGATCAGGAAGACTGGAAAAAAATTGAAGTATTAATGAAGGGTAATAAGTTTCATCCACTCTGGGGAGAAGGCGTTTGGGGTCAGAATACTCTTGGAGAGCTTGATACTATTGTTTGGAAAAAAGCCGAACCATTTGATTGGAATCGTGAAGAAAGTATGGGAGATCGAACTTTTGGACTAACTGAACATGCTCGCTTGATGTATTATGCAGGGAAGAATCCGGATTGGCCCTTAGAAGTCCTGAAGGCTGATTACCAGGAGGTGATTAAAAGAATGAATTTCATGCAAAATGATCCCAGGAACATTTACAGCATTCAAAAGGATGATCTGTATCCAAATAATCCGGTTATTACCAAAGGGCTTGTTCAAACTACTATGGGTACACCTCAAACCATTTATAATGGGGGTTTACTTCGGGCAACAGTTAGGTATTTCGATGTCGAATTACAAAGGCCCGGACTGCCTCAGGATGTTTCTGCATTAGTTGATATTTTGAAAGCTGATGAAACAGGGATTCAACTCGTGAACTTAAACCCTGCCGAAAGCAGAAAGCTAATTGTTCAGGCAGGTGCATTCGGAGAACATACATTTACAAATATTAAAGCAGGTCAATCGCAGATAGAAGTAAATAAGCCATATTTTGTTGTTGAACTTCCTCCCGGCAGCTCAATTCACCTGATTGCAGGCATACAACGATTTAAAAATAAGCCTTCATATGCTTTCCCATGGCAAAAGAAATACAACTAAACCTGAATGTTATTTCCTGAAGATATTCTAAAGAAAGATAATTGATCCTCGCTTAATCTGCATTGTAAAAATTATACGTGATTTGACAAGCTTTGTGAATAACAGAAAATCAAATGGTATTTTTATTTATCAGTAAAGCTTTATTAAAATTTACTTGCTTAGCTATTAACCATTAAACTATGATTATGCCTGGATCTGACTCTGGAAAAAGAATTCTATTTGTACTTTCTATTGTCTTAATAACCATTTACGCCGGTTGTAAAATATACCAAAGCCCGAAAAAAGTTAATCTGGATCGCAGCTGGTCTGTTTACAAAGCCGATGCTGCAGGCACAGGCTATTCAGTTCTCGATGAAATAAATACTTCAAATGTTCAGAATCTAAAGATTGCCTGGACTCATAAATTCAGTGATGCCCCTGCCGGATCACGGGGCGGTAACAGTGAAAGCAACCCAATCATTATTGATGGTGTGATGTACACACTGTCTGCAAGACACAGAGCCTATGCACTGGATGCAACTACAGGAAAACAAATCTGGGCCTTTGATCCATTTAATGGAGAAGCCGGAGGCGGTATCGGCAGAGGAGTTACTTATTGGGAAGAAGGAACCGATAAAAGAATTCTATTTACCGCGGGTGATAAACTTTATGCATTAAACGCCCAGACCGGCTTACCAATCCCTTCATTTGGGAACAATGGCTGGGTAAGCATGAACGTTGGCATGCGTGGCGACCCCGATAAAATATCAGTGATACCAACCAGTCCGGGAATTGTATTCCGAAACCTTTTAATCATTGGAAATGAGGTATCCGAATTATACGGTGCCGAACCCGGTCATGTCCGAGCTTATGATATCAAATCAGGGAAACTGGAATGGACCTTCCATACCGTACCACAACCCGGAGAAATTGGATACGATACCTGGCCGAAAGAAGCATGGAAATATGTTGGTGGCGCAAATAACTGGGGAGGTATGAGTCTGGATGAGAAACGGGGAATGGTATTTTTTGCAACGGGATCACCAACTTATGATTATTATGGAAAGGACCGGATCGGCATGAATCTTTTCGGAAATTCTGTAGTTGCACTGGATGCGGCCACTGGTAAATACAAATGGCATTTTCAAACGATACATCATGATCTGTGGGACTATGATTTACCGGCCCCTCCCAACCTGATCACAGTAGTGCATAATGGCAAAAAAATAGATGCCGTCGCTCAGACTTCAAAACTGGGCTATATCTATACTTTTAATCGCGATACCGGTGAACCCTTGTTTCCAATTGAGGAAAGGCCGGTTCCTGCATCCGATATTCCAGGCGAGCAGGCATGGCCAACACAACCATTTCCAACGAAGCCGGCTCCTTATTCCCGTCAATTTGTTACTAAAGATGATATAAGTAATTATTCTAAAGGTTCGCATGATAGCTTATTGATGCGATTCAATGCGTTCAGATATGAAGGCCCCTTTACCCCTCCTTCCCTTCAGGGAACCTTCATGCTCCCCGGCAGTCGTGGAGGCTCAAGTTGGGGAGGCGGGACAGTTGATCCAGTCAGAGGAATAATTTATGTCAAGTCAAATGATTCTCCTGAGATAGCTACCATGAAAAAAGTAGTTGAAAATGAAACGTCAAACCTTTCAGTTTTTAACCAGGGTAAAGCACTGTATTCTACTTATTGCATAAGCTGTCATATGGCAGATAAAAACGGTGATGAATCCGGAAATCCCTCTCTTTTAGCCATAGAAACCAGATTGAGCCGTGAAGATGCATTGAATAAGATCAAACGCGGAGGAGGCAAAATGCCATCTTTCGCCAGTGTAATTGCTGGAAAAGAGGAAGCAATTATTTCCTATCTTTTTGATAAAGAGTCTTCAACAGCCCGCCCTTCCAGAGAACAAAGTTTCTTAAAAGAAATTCAGGAGAATGAAATGGCTAATAAATCAGGTATCAGCACTCCAAAGGAGGATAAATACCTGAATCTGACTGCTTATGGTCAATTTCTTGATAATCAACGTCGCCCTGGAATTAAACCTCCCTGGGGGCAATTACATGCAATTAATTTGAATACCGGTGAATTTGAATGGTCAGTCACACTGGGTAATCAGCCGGAAGGGCAGCTACCCGGAGCACCTGAAACCGGAGCAAGTGGTTCAGCAGGTCCATTATTAACTAAGGGCGGTATACTCTTTATTGGCAGCACACGCGACAGAAAGTTCAGGGCCTTTAATCAAAAAACAGGTGAAAAAATTTGGGAAACTACCTTACCAGGTATAGCAAATGCGAACCCTTCAACCTACTGGAGCAAGGGCAAACAATATGTATCGATTTCTGTTGGTGGGGATTCTGAAAATCCTGCCGGATATATGGTAACGTTCGCATTGCCAAATAAACAATAAGAATTAAATAATGATTTGCTCATTTTATGATTTGAGATCAGAAGAAAATAAATAATGAATAAACACACATTCTCCGGCAAAATACTCTTAACCATACTCTTATTTTCTGCTTCAATATTAAATGCTCAAAATACGAGAGCTCCCAAAGCACTGGTACCCCCTGTAGCCTTAAGACCTGATATTAAAGTTGAGCATGTGATGGCTGTTGCACCCAAAAGTGTACGGATCTTATACGACGAATCGACCAAGGCTATATATTTTACCTGTTATGACGGGGAAGTTTACCGGATAAAAAATATCCAGGATAAAAATCCTGTCGCAGAAAAAATCCTATCTGTTGAAGACCATGGGATTCCACGCCTGCAGGGTGCAGCAATTTATAAAAACACCCTTTTCCTCACTGGCAACACCAAGGTAAATAATGGTCTTGGAAACAAAGGCCGGATGGTTCGATATGATCTTAAACCGAATGAAAAACCAGTAATGTCTGTGGTATTTAATACGGTTGAATACGGCACCAATCGTACGGTATTCGATCATGGATGGAATGCATTGGAGATCAGTCCGGATGGAAAATACATCTTTGTTAACAGCGGTGCACGTACCGACCATGGTGAAGTACAGGACAACAATGGTGCATGGCCTAATGCCCGTAATGGTGCTTTAACTTCAAAGGTTTTCAGATTCCCGATTGATTCAAAAGATCTGATACTTCCTGATGATGAAGTAAAATTAAAAGCTGAGGGTTATATTTTTGCAGATGGCATTCGCAATGCCTATGATCTTGCTTTTGAT
>CAYJAM010000081.1:0-9006 GCA_964367725.1 uncultured Sphingobacterium sp.
TATTATCCGAAACCTACCGATTCCACTACTTTCAACTTGTCATTCCCGCGAAGGCGGGAACCTCCTCGCTTGCGCACGAGTGTCGCGTGTGCTAACAAATTTTTCCCTTTGGTTGGGCTATCACAGACCAATTTATATGATCGTGCCTGGTACGGTGAGAACACCGACCAGAGGGGTAATAAAAAATTACACCCAAAGCTATACTCAACATCATCTAGCAACTGGTGCTACCAACTTACCTGCCCAGCCATAAATTATCTCCTTCATTTCATCACTAAACCTGTTAAAATCATCCGGCGAATTAAGAATGAGCTGATCAGGGGCACCTAACAATTTGTATATTTTTCCAGCTTCAGAAACCGAGGCTCTGATATCTGTAAGATTAGCAGTCTGGTCTAATTGGGGAGCAATCAGCAATACCGGTCTGGGAGCGATTACCCCAAAAATATCCTGATAATCAACTGGGATTCGATCCTCATGCCCAGCAAAGAAACCTAAACGGGGAATCAGTCCGTGCAAATGCGAAAAGGTTTTAATCCCTTCCCTGCCCTTAGCATCTGCCCGAATTGGGGTAAAACCACTCAGTGAAACCAATCCGGAAATTCTGTCATCAAGTGCAGTAGCGTATAAGCCTACTGTGGCTCCCAGGGAATAACCTGCGACCAATATTTTAGAGCTATCAACAAAATCCAGATTACTCATTGCGTCAACTGCCCCCTTAAGATCAGCCACCATTTTTCCCATTTTTGACCAGTTTGGATAACGGTCATAAAAACGTGTACCTTCTTCAATGCGATTCCCAAAACCGATCATATCGTATGAAAAAACAACATAACCAAGATCTGTCATACCCTCAAAGAAGGACTGAACATCATGATAAGAGGAAAAACCCTTGGAATAATCGTATTCATGCTGATAAATTAATGCCGGCAATTTACCCGCCTTAATATTTCCGGATTGATCCTTAGGATAGTAAATATAGCCATACAAATAATCGCCAAACTCATTGTAAGGTGTGATAGCCATTCGCCCCATGCGCGGGGTCACAAGGGGCCGTTTGAGAACAGTCCCGAAATAATCTTCACCGGCTCCTCCATTTCCTAAACGCTCCGGACCGCGATTGTACAAGCCCGGAGGTTCATCCCCCAATATCCACTGTATGTGTTGTTTTATTTCAGCCTTCTTAACAGGCCAATTTTCCTTTGTTATCTCTTTCCCTGCACTAGTCACAATGCCCTGTCCACCTTTGGAAGGATAATTTAAAGGATCTATATTTTCCTTACTTCGCTCCCGCCAACTTTCAAACGTATAATTATAAAACAGTTTGTTTTCCGGCTTTTGTTTGCTTCTCTTGAAAACATAATCAAAGAAATCAATATAGTCTTCAATATCGCCTGCATGGGTACCATGCTCACCATCCCTGAACCGGATGGCCAGTTTGTCCTCAGCATTCAGAAATTGATACACCTTTTGTGCCGAACCATAGGCCTGCTCAATACCCCAGGGATTGCTGGCTCCTTCATTGACAGCAGTACTTAACATTAAACCTCTCGGTGCTATCAGCGCCATAAAATGATTCTGATCAATGGGAAGTTTATTCTCCCGGCCTATAAAAAACCGTAAACGGGGATGCAGCCAGGATGGTTGGGCAGAAGATAATAAGGCAATATCTTCCACGTCATATTGCTGGGTGGCATATCGCCAGGGAACCTCTGCACCCGAACCGCCGCTGCTGGGAATAACAGCCTTGATGCGTTCGTCAAATGCTGCAGCCATCAGTGCTAATTTACCATTTCTGGAATGTCCGGTTAAGGCTATTCTTTCTTTGTCGACAATTGGAAGTGTATGCAAATAGTCAATTGCCCTGAATGTTCCAAATGCCCTACGCATCAAACGGGTAAAGTCATATTTGCCAGACCATATTTCAGAGTACTTTTCAGTATCGTCCTTTGCATCCGATGCTGCATAAACACAGGCCATATAGCCCCTTCTTACCGCAATTTGTGCCCAGCCTCTGTGGTTCCACTGGGCCATAAACACAGGGAAGGGACCATTCCCCTGCGGAATCATCAATTCAATGGTGAGTTTGGCTTGTTCCTGCGGACCGAATGAGAGCTCCACCATACGAAGCGTAGTTGAACCCTCTTTCTTTTCACTCAGAACCTTCACCTTGAAATCCATGGGAGTTTGCGGATAGGTACCGGTAACATAATATTCCAGCTGCTCCTTCATCCAGCGCCGCTTTTCCTCCCACTGCGCAGCTGAACTAACAGGGATATTTTTACCACCTTCATCCAGAATGAGCGGATCCGGAAGAAAGGGTATGGAAGGCATTTTATCGAAATCGGGTGGAAGCTCGCCCGTCCGCTTGAGCCAATCCTGAAAATTCTCATCCAGAAATGAAACCCGACCATTACTGATCTTATCAGCAGGTAACACCTTCATGATCCTGCTGAGGCTGGCTTTACGTTTTAAACTGTCTGATTGTGAGCTTGCGGGGATTTTATTTTGAGCAAAGGCTATTGATGTTAAACCGAAGTAGAAAATCAGGCAAATTGTTCTGATTGATCGTTTAGTCAAAAATCCCGGGTGTTGATTTTTCATTATGGTATTTGAAATTTACTGGATATGAAGATATAAATTCCCACTCTTCTGAAGGTAGTGTTGGTATTTTAATAAAGGAGTGTGTTAGAGTGCTGAGCTGAACTCGACGGACAGTGCACTTTGGCCTAAGCACAAAATCTCCGTTAACGTTTTTTTCCGCCTCAGCTGGTGCGGTAGGCACAGTCCAGGCCAAAGCACTAACTTCAATAGCATCAGGTGCAGCGGCGGCTTTTTGTTTCTTTTCAGCTGCAGGAAAAGAAAAAAGAACAATTGGGAGTTAAGAATATGATCTTTAGTCTAAAATTTTCAATTTTCATTGCTGGCGCACGCGTGTCGCGTGTGCTAACAAATCATTCATGGAACGCGCGGTACGCGCGCACCAGCGGCGATTAACCAAACCCCTATTCATAAAGATCATTCACATCCGCTTTTGCCAGTTCAATCAAAAAATTAGAAACTTTCAAAGTCACCGCCTTAAAGTATTTTTCTCCCTTTTCCTTGGTTGCAAATTCAGGATTTCCCACACCTGTGTCCTTGGTAATTTTTGACCATTTCCGTTCTGCCCAGGCCCAGCCTTCTGAAAACTCTTTGATCTTATACTTCTTCTCTTTCCCGTCTCCGGCCGTATCTAAAGGAAGCATTAAATCCGGAGCCAGGTGTTGAATCAGGCTTGTTTCCATTTCGTCGGCATGATCACCATCCTGTTCAAAGAACTTCATTTTGTCTACTGATTGGAACCAGTTACAGGTGCTGAGAAACATCTTCGGGTATTTTAAACCCAGCTCCCTGACCATCATTCTAAAATCATTCCCACCATGACCATTCAGGATCAAAAGCTTAAAAATATTCGATCGTTGAAGCACCTCAATGAGGTCACATAAAATTGCCAGTTGAGTACTTGGATAAATATTCAGATCCAATTTTATATCCGCCTGACCCGTATTGACTCCAAAAGGAACGGTAGGTAAAACAATGATCTTCGCACCACTTTCCCAGGCAATTCTGGCAGATTCAGCAGCGATATGGTCGGCTTCAATTACATCCGTTGAATAAGGTAAATGATAATTATGCGCTTCTGTAGCTCCCCAAGGAAGGATCGCCAGGTCATAATCTGAATCTTTTACAGATTTCCAGTTCGTTTCTGCTAAAATGTAGGGTCTGATCATTTTGTATGGATTTTTATACTGGGTGTTCGTTATGTTGTCTAATGAAGTTTAATCATCATGCATGCCCAGTCCTAATGTATTGTATTTCGACGAGTCTGAAGACTCTAATTCATTTAAAAATCCGTAGAGCGCTGCGCTTAACTCTACGGACAGTTGAATTGAATTAAGAAAGCATTAAGCCTAATTTATTGAAAATAAATTGAACAATCCATTAGGAAGCAAAACATCATGCTATTTCATAACCGAGTCTGGAGACTCTTTTTCATTGAATAATCCGGACGTTGCGCTTAACTCTTAAACCAGATAGGATTTCATTGAAATTTAAATGCCCCCTTTTAATTCCTTCATCAACCGCTCCTCTTCAGAAAAAATAAAAGCCTCAAAACCAATCTGATCGATAAAACCAATCTTATCAAACGCCAGTGGCACTGAAGTAAGCTGACCTCCCGGCACGACCATTAACCTGCCATTCTGAAGCGCCAGCGGCAATTCCATCTCCATTCTAACAGATTCCATCCCCAGGAAAGCGATGGGCATGAGCGTCGCCCTTGGTACTCGGAGTTGTAAAGCACCAGAAATTTCAATCAGGAATTCCTTTCTACCATCAGAAGGTATGAACTGTTTCATTAACAGTGCTTCTGCCTGTTTTGTAGCTGTCCGATTTGCTTCGAGCACTGAATTTCTGGCTGCATGTAATAAGGCCCTGAATTCTATAGGCACCATTAATTTGCTCCTCCTTTTGCTTTGAGTTCGGTGAATTTATCAATAGCTCCTTTTACAGTCTCCATAGATTCTGCAGCGATGCTGAGTTTTGCGTCGCATTCCGGGTTGGGGCATTGGATCGCTTCCCCATTCCTAAGCTTTACAGGATCAAACGGAATATTCGTTTTACAAACAGGGCAGGGGATTTGAGGAGGAGTGGAAAGCATTGTCTAAAATTAAGATTGAAGGGGGCTAACATTTGCAGTCGCTGCGGTGATCAACATATTTAGCCCTTGCGGTAATGGCATCTGACCGACATGCAGACTTACTTTTATTATGGGCATGCCTGCACCCGCATCATCTTCAACAACCGTCCCCATTAATTCTGGTTTGCCATCGGCAGCTGCTGACTCAGCCACCCCTTTTAGCAGGAAGTTGAAATCAATATCTACCTTTTCAACGACAAGGCTATTGAGTGGAATAATGGTTAAAATTGGCAGTTCAAAAGTATTGTTTACAGGTTTCAAGACTGCTGGTTCACCAGGAATCTCAGATGGAATCATCACATTGGAGCTTAATACCAGTTTAATCAATATAGGCTTATACACCCCATCTTCAAGTGTAAAACAGGTTTTTAACATAAAGTCCACCTGGTTCATAGCCATTGAATTATTCGCATTGCTGGCCGCCAGCAAGGGGGCAGTTAATAAAGTTAAGAGTGTATCCTGGTTTGGTTTCATGGGCTTGGGTTTATAAGTTCTATTCAGCTTTCGGTGGTTTAAAAACAGGTCATTGCATGATGTTTTCTGTCAGATTTTCCCATGATGTTCAGCTGTCCGTTTTTATGCATAATAAAAATGAGGGTAAAAAAAGTAAAAATTTACTCCCGATTTCTTTCTAAAGGTAAAAATTACTCTCGTTTAGTTTGAGTTAGTGCTGTGATTTGTAAAATAAGCCTCAAAATGTGCCTTTTTAAGGAATCAGCAGCTATTAAAAGGTGTGTGGGTAGATGAATCTATCCCGTATGTAAGGGATTCATTTATTAATCCGTAGAGACGCTGCGCTTAACTCTACAGTGGACAATTTGTATCATCTTATTATTCAAGTCGTGTTCGTTTTAAAAGTTCAGTTCCCGCTTTAATTGAAATTCTTGTTCTGTCGTTTTCATTGTAAGTTTGTTCAACAATTTCCAAAATGTCTGTCCAATTGATGTGTGGTTTAAATATCGAACCACCAAGTTTGAAAACAGAAAAAACCGGCGGCTCAATAAATCCAATATCCCTATATAAAAGTGTTGCCCAAACTTCTGCAATGTTCCAGGTTCTTTTCAGTTGTTCTTCGTCAAACGATTCAGTATGTTTTGCCTCGCAAACAAGAAGAACATTGTCAATTGTAATTACTAAATCCGGCTTTGCATTGAACATTCCTTGCATAGCTCCGTAAACTCTGCTTTCGCCTACACTTAGCTGAATACTTTCTGATGACGCCTTCTGCCGGATTTGTTTTGGATGAGTTTGCTTACCGTTGCTTAAAGGTTCGGGTAATTGAGAATAAAGTCGGCATTCTGAAACTAATTCCTGGTTCATTATTAATCGTGTCAAACTATCCATAAAAGGATGGGTGTCGGGCTTTGAGTTATTATAAGCATCACGAACTATTGATGCTTCACAATATATTGCTGTATTCTCAAAACGTAAATCCTTCAACGAATTATTTCCATTCTTAAAAACCAAGTTTCGGTAAGAAAGTTTTTCTAAAAATTTTCCAAGCGGACTTGATAATTTATCATCAAGTCGTTCGTGTAGAAGTCGGAATAGGTGTGCACAAATTGCTCGTTCTTCTCGGTTGTAATAGTCGTAAGTATTCATAGTTTAATTGAAAGTAATTACAGAAAATCAGAACGGCATGGAGTGTTCAACGTTTCAAGAATTTATTTCGAAGCACCAAACTGGCTGCCAATACAACTTACTCTACGAGCTGTGGCAATTTTCAACACAAATGTTCATTCATTACCCTACTTTCAGTTTATATAAATGTTCTTGAAATTCAAAAAACAGTTTGCGGATACTTGGAACATCTCCCAAAATTTCTATTGCATCGGGCAAACTTTGATATTTATTTTCCAATAATATCGAAAGTTTTTCCTGGTCAAGTTCTTCAACTCCTGTCTCAATATATTTGCTCAAAACAAATTCTATAAACTCCTTTTGTTTGTTGTCAAGCAAAGCGAAGATAGTCGCTTGTGCTGCTGCAACTCTTGCCTCTCTTGTTATTGGTTTTATGTCGCTGTTGAATACATATTCCAACACATCAAACAAGTCGCTTTTTTCAGCGTCAATAAGTTTTTGTAAAGTTGATAGTTCGTCTTTTCCAAAAACTGCTTCATCCAATTTTTCCAAAAGATTTCTTCTTGTAATCGGATTACTCCCAAGCGTAAGCAACTCATTTTCGCTTTTGAAAAGGTTTGGCAATTCGCCAAACAAATTATTCAAAAATTCTTCTGATGAAATCGGTTTGCCATCTGCGCTCCAAAAGGAAGTAGCAATCATTGATTGTATTTCACGTTCCTTGCCATCTCTCAGCTTTACTTTTATTTTTTGGCGCCTATTGCAATTGCAATTCAGCTCTCCACAAATTTCGCAAGGTGCCTTTTGGGGTTTTTCGCAAATGCAAGGTGTCTGTTCACAAACTTTACAAGGCATCGACGGTGGCTTTGGTCCGGCTTGGCATACACACACCATTTGACCACATATTTCACACTCCAATGCATTACCATCCCAATCAGGGTCTGAAAAGTGGTGATAAGCATCTACAAAATCATAGATGGTGAAAAAATCTTTGCCATCAAATAAACGAGTGCCTCTCCCAACAATTTGTTTAAACTCAATCATGGAGTTTACTGGCCTCATCAAAACTATGTTGCGAATGTTCCTAGCATCAACGCCTGTGGAAAGTTTTTGAGAAGTTGTTAAAATGGTAGGGATCGTTTTTTCGTTGTCCTGAAATTCCCTTAAAAATTGTTCGCCTATCTCGCCATCATTTGCCGTCACACGAACGCAATAATTTGGGTCAGTGCTTTTCTTATATTGATTCACCAAATCACGAACAGCAGCAGCGTGGTCTTGTGTAGCACAAAAAATGATTGCCTTTTCTTTTTGATTGGCATCGTCCATATAAATCTGAACACGTTTTGCCTCTCTTGCTTTTATCTCAATTATTTTATTGAAGTCTGGTTCTGTGTATAATCTACCTTCTTCAATGTCACCTTCAATAATTTGGTCATCGCTTGTGTAGATATAATCGTCAAGCGTGGTCTTAATACGTTTTACTTTGAAAGGTGTAAGGAAACCATCATTAATACCTTCTTTGAGTGAATAGACATAAACGGGTTCGCCAAAGTATTTGTAAGTATCAATATTGTCTTTGCGTTTGGGTGTGGCCGTTAACCCTAACTGGACGGCTGGCGAAAAATACTCCAAAATTCCTCTCCAGTTTCCTTCATCGTTTGCTCCTCCTCTATGGCACTCGTCAATAATGATGAAATCAAAATAGTCTTTTGGGTATTGCCCGAAATTGTATTGTTCAGTGCCATATTCAACAGTAGGCTCTGCTGCTATAGAAATTGGATCTGAGACTTCTATTTTCTTTAGGACTTTGGCATTGGTCATAAAGGTTTGAAAGATGGTAAAGAAAATACTGCCATTTGTTGGCACACTCCCTTTTTTACTGATTTCCTTTGGACTAATTCTAACCAATGCATCTTCTGGAAAGGCTGAAAAAGCATTGAATGCTTGGTCGGCTAGAATGTTCCTATCTGCTAAAAATAAAATACGTGGTCTGCGGCTTCCATCACGTTTTAAATTCCAACGTGTTTGAAATAATTTCCAGGCAATTTGAAAAGCAATAAATGTTTTACCCGTGCCTGTGGCAAGGGTTAATAAAATGCGATCCTGATTATTGGCAACGGCTTCTAAAGTATTGTTTACGGCTATTTCCTGGTAATATCTTGTTCCCTTCGTTCCGCCAACATCTTCAAAAGGAATAGCTGAAAATTTCTCTCTCCACTCGTTTCGAACAGCAAAAGTTTTATTCCAAAGTTGTTCGGGTGTTAAGTAATCTGACACCAAACCTTCTGCACCTGTTTTCATACAGATGCTGTAAATCTCTTTTCCGTTAGTGCTGTATGTAGTTTCTAAGTTTAGTTTCTCTGCGTATTGTTTAGCTTGCGCTACTCCTTCACCAACGCCAAGATCATCGCTTTTAGCTTCGACAACCGCCAGTTTAATACCTTTGTAAACCAGAATATAATCGGCAATAATTTTCTTGCCTCTTATTCCACCGGTTTGGATTTTACCAGCAGTAATATTATATTCACGAAGAATTTTTGAGCCTTCTGCAACACCCCAGCCACAAGCTTTTAGCTTTGGGTCTATGAGTTCTGCTCTTGTTTCTGCTTCGTTCATAATTTCTTTTTAATTCTAGCCAATGACTTAGCCTTAACAAAATACTTTCCTGTTTTAGCAGCACCTTTAAA
>CAYJAM010000082.1:0-8677 GCA_964367725.1 uncultured Sphingobacterium sp.
CTACCCCTGCATGCTTATTCCTTTGTTCAGCCTTTACCCTAATGGCTTTTACCCTGATCTATTGGGTGGCGGATGTATGGAAAAAGAGTAAATGGTTCGACTTCATAAAACCTGCAGGAACCGATACCCTTCTTTGTTACCTCATTCCTTATTTTGCTTATGCAATTGTCAGAATTTCCGGACTAAAACTTCCTGACCTTCTTTTAACAGGTGGATTAGGTTTGTTGAAGTCGTTTTGTTTCGCGCTATTATGTGTTTTGGTGACCCGTTCATTGAATCGGATTGGTGTGAAGCTTAAAATTTAGCTATTAATGGGGACATTCGGGAATTGTGAAAAGAAAAAAAGCAAGGAAACCTGAATTGTAACAAAAGCGTAACGATTTTATGACTTTTAAAAGATTAATTGCAATAAGGCGTCTTATTCAATTTTTTTTCATAGAATTATAGATTCGTTTATGGCAGCATTATTTCCATGATATAAAACCGATTTTCCGGGGTTTCAATGGCAAACATTTTCTGAATACAAATCCTTTTTTAATTAATTTTTTTAGATACTAACACAGGTAATATTATGAGTAAAACAAACACACACGAGATTCTTCAAAGTGCGGCATTCAAGAAACTTGTTAAAAACAGATGGAATATTTCATTATCCTTCACTTTTATAATGCTTTTCGTTTACATAGGCTTTCTGCTTCTTGTCGCTTACGATAAAGAAGCTCTAAAAATGCCGGTTGGAGAATCACTTAATTTAGCAATTGTTGTTGGTTTAGGAATTATTCTGTTTTCCTGGTTGATTACAGGAGCTTATGTCTATTGGGCAAATAATTATTATGATGAAGCTGTAAAGGAAATCAAAAAGGAAATTATCTAAATATCTATACAAATAAACATATGTCTTTGAACTTATTACTTCAAATCAGTCCGGAAGTTACCCCATCTACTTTGGGAACTGCCAATCCGGTATCAATTGCAATATTCTTCCTGTTTGTTGCAATCACGCTTTACATTACGTACTGGGCTGCAAAAAAAACCAAAACCGGATCTGAATTCTATGCAGCTGGCAGGAATATTTCAGGTTTTCAAAACGGACTTGCATTAGCAGGAGACTACATGAGTGCTGCTTCTTTTCTCGGTATAGCCGGGATGGTGGCAACTAAAGGATATGATGGATTGATCTATTCTATTGGTTTTCTTGTTGGATGGCCGCTGATCATGTTTTTGGTTGCAGAGCCACTCCGTAATCTTGGTAAATACACTTTTGCCGATGTGGTTGCCTTTCGTTTAAAACAAAGGCCAATTCGTATCGCTGCTGCAGCAGGATCATTAATGACTATTGCCTTTTATCTGATTGCCCAGATGGTTGGTGCTGGTAGTTTAATCAAAACGCTATTTGGTCTTGATTACGAAATAGCAGTTTTTGTAGTTGGGATAGTTATGACTTCCTATGTTCTTTTTGGCGGGATGCTTGCAACAACATGGGTTCAGATCATTAAAGCGGTTCTTTTACTCTCAGGTGCTACTATTTTGGTTTTGCTTGCACTGGCTAAATTTAATTTCAGTCCGGGAGAATTATTCCTTTCTGTAAAATCCCAATATGGAGCTGATATGCTTGCACCTGGAGGTTTTATTACAAATCCGTTCGATGCATTATCACTTGGATTAGCCCTGATGCTGGGAACTGCTGGTCTTCCGCACATCCTGATGCGTTTCTATACTGTACCTGATGATAAAGCTGCCAGAAAATCTGTCTTTGTTGCTACCGGTTTCATTGGATACTTCTATATCTTAACTTTCTTCATTGGATTTGCTGCCCTGGCTTTGGTTGGTAAAGATGCAATTTTAGGACTTGATAAGGGAGGTAATATGGCTGCTCTTCTGCTTGCAGAGAATACCGGTGGAAGTGCATTCCTTGGTTTTATTGCATCTGTTGCATTTGCAACGATTCTTGCAGTAGTAGCAGGTCTCACACTTTCTGGCGCTTCAACTATTTCGCATGATCTTTATGTACACGTGGTGAAACATGGCGTTTCTGATGAAAAAGGTGAAATGAAAGTAGCCAAGCGAGCAACTATCTTTTTAGGAGTGCTTGCGGTAGCTTTAGGCTTGATGTTTAAGGGTCAGAATGTTGCCTTCATGGTTGGTCTGGCATTTTCAATTGCAGCAAGTGCGAATTTTCCTGCATTGCTGATGTCAATTATCTGGAAAGGATTTACAACAAAGGGCGCTGTTTGGTGTATGGTAACAGGAGCATCTCTCGCTTTGATCTTAATTGTTCTTAGCCCTACAGTTTGGGTTGATATCATGGGCAATTCAGAAGCAATTTTCCCTCTCAAAAATCCTACCATCGTATCAATGACCCTGGCCTTTGTGGTTGGTATTATTGTCTCACTCGCACAGCCAGAAAAAGAAGCAGCCGATTTGTTCGAAAGTGAAAAGCTCAGAACCTATCTCGGTCACGGTTCTGAAAAATAATCGATGTCTGATCCGCCTTGGGCAGATCAGACATTTTTTTTTACTATAAAAACCAATTATATGAAACGTAGAGACCTTCTTAAAGGTTTAACAGTTCTTCCATTAGCCGGAGGAATTTTATCAGGAGAAAGTGCAGCAGCAGCTGCCTTGCCAGCAGTAGCAAATACTGCCGCTGCGGCAGCAAAAAGAGATTTATTCAAGGAATTAGGTGTGCGAACATTTATCAATGCCAGAGCAACACTGACCATGATGACAGGATCACTTATGCAGGATGAAGTACTTGAAGCCATAAAAAATTCATCCCGAAGGTATTGTATGCTGGATGAACTGCAGGATAAAGTAGGTGCCAAAATAGCTGAATTATGCCATGCTGAAGCTGCAACTGTTACTTCAGGAGCATTTTCTGCTATTATGCTTGGAACTGCAGGTGTGTTATCAGGTCTTGATGCAAATAAAGCCGCAATGATTCCTCATCTGGAGGGCAGTGGCATGAAAACAGAGGTTATTTTGCAGAAAGGTCATAATATTGGTTATTATCAGGCGATGAAAAATTGTGGTGTAACCATGGTTTGGGTGGAGACCCGTGAAGAGCTTGAGCGGGCGATAAATGATAAAACTGCAATGATGGCTTTTATGAATTGCAATACTAATTCAGGTCAGATCAAACATAAAGAATGGCTTGAAGTAGCAAAAAGACGTAATATTCCAACACTTATTGATATAGCAGCAGATGTTCCTCCAATTGAGAATTTTTGGAAATTCAATGATATGGGCTTTGATCTGGTATGTCTTTCAGGTGGAAAGGCAATCCGAGGTCCTCAAAGTTCAGGTGTACTGATGGGCAAAAAGGATTTGATAGCTGCTGCTCGTTTAAGCGCATCTCCAAGAGGCAGCACAATTGGGAGAGGTCATAAAGTTAACAAGGAAGAAATTCTTGGTTTATATGTGGCTATTGAAAAGTTCATTCGTACAGGTGAGGACGAATGGAATTTCTGGATGAAACAGATTGCCCACATCGAAAATACTGTGAAGAATATCAAGAGTGTTAAAACACGTGTTTTTGTACCTGAATTGGCTAATGCTACCCCAAATCTTGAGATATCATGGGATCCGGCTGTTATTCCGTTCACTGGTCAGCAGATTCAGGAAAGACTGAGTAAAGGAGAACCAGGCATCGAATTAAATGCAGGTAAAAACAATATTTCACTGGTTACCTTCATCATGGTTCCAGGTGAAGAAAAAATTGTTGCTACCCGTATTAAAGAGGAATTATCTAAAGCCTGATAAAGGCTGAAAGGGTATTATAAGGCTGACAGGGTTCAAAACCCTGTCAGCCTTTTTTATTTCCCATTTCCCATTTCCTATTTCCTATTCCCCATTCCCCATTCCCTCACCTCACAACCATATCCGAGAACGGTATTACATAGGCCTGCAGGAATACAAATAATCCTACCAGTGCTGCCAGAGCAATACTATGGAAAAAAACATAGCGAAGAATCTGCCCCTCATGTCCGTACCAGTTTGTTGCAGTACTGGCCACAACAATACTTTGAGCATCAACCATTTTCCCCATTACACCTCCTGAACTGTTTGCAGCAGCCATCAGAATCGGACTCACATCAGTTTGTTTTGCGGTAATGGTTTGAAGACTTCCGAATAATACATTGGAAGCGGTATCAGAGCCTGTTAGAGCAACGCCCAGCCATCCAAGCATAGTTCCGAAGAATGGATAAAGAACCCCCGTTTTTGCCAGCGCCAGTCCCAGGGTGGCATCGGCCCCCGAATATTTAGTTACATAGCCCAGGCCAAGCATTGCAGCTATCGTGATCAGTGAGAACCTTACCCTCCACAGGGTCTGCAGATAAACTTTCAGCATTTCTTGTATTGAATAACCTATTGCGAACCCTGCAATTATACTGGCGAGCAAAATACCCGAGCCTGTTGCCGATATCCAGTTAAGTTTGAAAACTGCCTCTTCGGTTTTTGCTGGTTTATCAATGCTTGGAACCGGAGCAATAGGAGGGGAGCGTTTCACCAGGTTATGAAGATATGAAACCTGATATTCTGGTGCGGATATCGAATTTAAAGATTTTTTAACTGTTGGAACTCCCCAGGCAAAGATAAATAGGGTAAGAATTACCCATGGAGTCCATGCGCGCACCATGTCTTTGTTGGAGACTGAGACAGGATCTGCTGCAATTGGAATTACATCATCTGCTTTTGGTAATTCCCATAAAGTCTTTGGCTGCCAGAATTTAAGCAGTACGATAATTGAAATTATAGAGGCAATTGAAGCAAAAATATCAACTAACCAGGGACCGTGATAATTTGAAACCAGGAATTGCGTCACTGCGAATGATAAGCCGGCAGTAAGTGCTGCGGGCCATACACTGATCATACCCCTGAATCCTGCCATGGCCCAGATTACCCAGAATGGAACAATGAACGAGAATAGTGGAAGTTGTCGTCCAACCATCGCAGATAATTTTAGGACATCTATATCTGTTACAGCTGCCAGGGCAATAATAGGGGTTCCCAGAGCTCCAAATGCCACCGGGGCTGTATTCGCTATTAAAGAAAGTCCGCAGGCCGCCAGTGGCCTGAAACCAAGCTGTATCAGAATAGCTGCTGTGATGGCTACCGGAGTTCCAAAACCTGCTGCACCTTCAAAAAAAGCACCGAATGCAAAGGCTATCAGAATTACCTGTATTCTTGGATCAGGTGCAATGGTTGATAAATGCATTCTGATTAAGGTGAATAATCCTTTATTGACTGTTAACTGATAAAGAAATATCAGATTCAAAACGATCCAGCCAATTGGAAAAAGACCGTAGGCACTGCCGTAAAGTGTGGTAGCAGCAACTGTTTGAACAGGCATCTGATAGACAAAAAGAGCAACTCCGATCGCTACTACCAAACCAAAAACGGCCGCCAGGTGAATCCGGATATGGAATACAGCAATAGATCCCAGCAGAACGATTATCGGAAGGGCTGCAAGAATAGTGGACAGCACTGCATTATTTAGGGGATCATAATTTTGTGACCAGATTTGTTCCATTTTTAAGAATTTTGTTATTAATTATTTGTTCACAATTTATAAAAATAATTGAATAGAAAATCCCCGGCATTGATGAGAAAATATCGATTACCGGGGATTTGAATTATTTGCTGGAAATTATTTTTTAGGAAGCGTAATCTTCCATATTCTTCCGCCTTCCGAATTAGCCGTCCCATGCTCCATGACATAAATTTTATTGCCGATCAATAGGGCATCCACAGGAGCATTGAAATTATTAACAATGGTAGTTGTCTTCATGTAATAATTATCAGCAGCTGGATTATATGACATATCTAAATGCATCAGATCCTTGCCTGATTTTCTTAATAAATTGGTTCCCGGACGGTCAGAGCCTCCGCCATACCTGAATACAAATCCATCACCCTTAAATTCCGGTGAAAGTGTATTTTTTACATCAAAAACAAGACCCAGCGGTACACTATGCGCATTAAATGTGCTCACTGTTCTACCGGTAATATCACCGTCTACTATTTTACCAGATGCAATATCCCGGTACTCATTGGCATCGGGTCCCAAATTCTGAACTCCTGCTGAAAATTTCACTCCTTCAGCGATTTTTGGGAAATCAGGGTCATTTCTGAAATATTTCACGATCCAGGCATGAGAGCCGGGTCCGATGAATGGGTCTTTCGCCGGATCTGGTTCCCAGGGTGAAAATTGCTGTGGGTTTTCGATTCCTGCCATTTGCCATGGGAAGCCATAATGGTGGCCTTGCCTGATCCAGAACATTTCTTCCGATTGATCATAATCACCCGAATTTACAACGCCAAATAAATTGCCTTTACCATCAAAGGTCATATCATAGGCATTCCGTATACCTTCAGCATACAAATAGCCATCTGCTTTTAACTTTGCTGCATCAGTACCCAGGAGCAAGTTTTCAGCATTTACTGGTATTCTGAAGACATTTGCTGTCAGGGCATTGTCGCGGGCATTAGGGTAAGCACCTTTATTATCCTGGACTTCTCCATGATCTGTTCTGGCACCGGAGTTAACATAAATGAATTTTTTATCCGGACTTACAACCAGTGCATTCCATCCATGATCAAATGTGGTGGCATTGGTTCCATATTCAACAGTATTGAAAACTTCTTTTAATACTGGTTTGGACCCTGAAAGCTCATATTTTACCATCCGGCCTTTGGTTCCTTTACCATCATTTACGCTGATATTACCACACAGAAATAGAGTATTTCCTAAAAATGCTGCACCCTGTAATCGGGTGATACCGTGGTCTTCGGCACTGAAAACCTGATGTTCTTTAGCCTCAGGCCTGTCAAAATCTGATATTCTGAATACATTGCCATCAAAAGTTGAGTACCAGAATTCACCTGTTTTTTGGTTTTGAAGTAATCTCACACCCAACCGGCCAATATTCATTACTTTTTCAACAGTTATATCTGACCTTAAGGCTACCGGAGTCTTTATTGGTGCTGCAGCTCTCGGGCCGGTTTGCTGTGCAAAACAAAATACTGAGCAAGAAAAAAACAGGGTTATTAGCCCTGTTTTTTTAAATGTGCATCGAATGGTGCCCATAAATATGAATTAAAAAATGTGAATCTATCAGTTTGTTGCAGGTCTGGCAGGTCTTGTTCTTGGTGCACTTGGTAGAATATTAGGCTCTGCAATTGCATTTAAATTATAAACAATTCTACCGCCTCTTATGGTCATTTCTGTCTCTAACCTGTTTTTTCCGGCAATTTTACCATCCCTGGCATAAAAGCCGAAATTTCCTTCCCTTACTGTGAAAATAGCAACATCTGCCTCTGCACCAACTGAAAGGTTGCCCAGTTCAGGTCTTTTAATCTCTTGCGCAGGATTCCAGGTACTAGCTTTAATTACACTCTGAAGATCCATTCCCATTGCCATAAATAATGACATGATGTTTGGCATATTCTTCATAGCATTGTTCATACTTCCAGTGTGAAGGTCAGTACTGATTGAATTAGGGTAAAAGCCGCTTTTAATTGCAGGGGTTCCCTGATTGAAGAGGAAGCTTGATCCACCAAAACCGACATCAAATATAACGCCCCGGTTCTGTGCTTTGATTACATATGGTTTAACCTTATTGGTAGTGACATCAACAATTGACTCACGTCCATTCGGGCTTGTACTTCCGTTTCCACCAAAAGCATGAGTATAAATATCGCCAGGGCGGAATTTCACATTAAATAGTGAATCTAAAGGAAGGAATGGAGTTGCACCACCAAAATCAACAATAACCGGCAGGTTCGCAAGACGGCCTGCTTCCATCAAACGATCAGTTGGTACCCAGGTACGGCCATTGAAATGTGCAAGTTTAAAACCAACAATATCATTTGGGTATTTCTTTGCCATCTCAGCTGCCTTTTGAGAATCCATCTCATTGATGTCGTTCTCATATTTTCCACCAGCCATTCCCTGACCAACAATGTTCAAAAATGCAAGAACACGGGTTTGAGATTTCTCTATCGTTTGCTTTTTATATAATTCAAAAGTTTTCCATCCCGGACTACCTGCATCCACAACTGTGGTAACACCTGCAGGGAATGTAAAACCATCTGCTGGTAAACTTGCAGGAGCATTCATATAGGCATCCCCATCATGTCCCCAGAAGAAGTGAACGTGGATGTCAATTAAACCCGGAGTTACATACATACCTTTGGCATTAACAACCTGCGTACCTTCAGAAGCGTCGATATTTTTTGCAAGCTTGGCAACTTTTCCGTCCTTTATAGCAACATCCATTACTGTGTTGATGTTGTTTTTAGGATCAATAACATGGCCCCCTTTTATAACAATGTTATAAGGCTTTGGCGATTGTGCCTGAACGCTGAAGCATACAGAGAAGAGCAGGGCGAAAATAAAAAGATGTTTTTGATTCATTTTACTCGTTTTAGGTTTTTTATTATATTGGTTTATCTGATTGATTTTAAACCATTAGCAAGAATTTTAATTCCTGGTTAATGTATCATCGGTAATATGAAGTGTCAATTTATGAATATATCCCCTAGTCTTACAATAATATTTTTTTTGTTACAGAAGGATTTGTTTTTTTTATAAAATTCTATTTTAGTAAAATATTTCTTCACAGGGTTTAGCTTATGCCCTCTGGTAAATTTTGATTTTTACTTTTTATTTAAT
>CAYJAM010000083.1:0-8577 GCA_964367725.1 uncultured Sphingobacterium sp.
AACGCACGATATGGGCTGCGGAGGTATCAAACTGGATGCTGATAGTTTATGCGGACTCATTGCAGGATATATTACCCACCCTAATGTTGCAGGTGCCACAATTCTGAGTCTGGGTTGCCAGCATTCGGAGGTAAGTACCTTACAGAATGAGATTAAAAAACGTGATCCTCAATTCAGTAAGCCTATGGCTATTCTTGAACAACAGGCGTTGGGTACTGAAACAAACCTGATGCAGGAAGCTCTGAAAAGAACCTTTGCAGGTCTGGTTGAAGCGAACAAAAATGAACGGAAACCGGCTCCGATCTCCAAAATATGTATCGGTTTGGAATGTGGCGGGTCAGACGGGTTTTCAGGTATTTCTGCAAATCCTGCACTGGGTTATGTTTCAGACATTCTGGTTTCTTTGGGAGGATCTGTCGTACTTTCTGAATTTCCCGAGCTTTGCGGGGTGGAACAGGAGTTGAGCGACCGTTGTGTGGATGAAGAAACTGCTACCAGGTTTATGAATCTGATGAGGACCTATAATGCCAGGGCGGTAGCTGATGGATCTGGTTTTTATGCCAATCCATCTCCGGGAAATATTCGTGATGGATTGATTACTGATGCGATGAAATCTGCCGGAGCTGCTAAAAAGGGAGGAACTTCTCCTGTAACTGCGGTCCTGGATTATCCTGAAAAGGTTAAGAGCATGGGATTGAACCTGCTCTGTACTCCAGGTAGCGATGTTGAAAGTACCACAGCAGAAGTGGCTGCAGGTGCCAATATCGTGCTTTTTACAACCGGTTTGGGTACCCCGACAGGGAATCCGGTTACACCTGTTATCAAGCTGAGTACCAATACAAAAACATTTCTGAAAATGCCTGATATTATCGATATTAACTGCGGAACAATTATCGATGGTTCAGAGACCATTAAGGAGAATGCACACCGCATTCTGGACTATGTGATCCGGGTTGCGAGTGGTGAGGAACAACCCAAAGCGATGCAATTGGGTCAGGACGATTTTATCCCATGGAAACGTGGAGTTTCATTATAATTTTATCAAATTTTTAAATAATATGTTCAGCTTAAAAGGAAAAACAGCAGTAATTACAGGTGGTGGAAGTGGTATCGGAAAAGGTATCGCAATGGTGTTTGCAGCCCAGGGTGCCAATGTAAAGATCGTAGAATTGAATCAGGATGCAGGTCTTGCAGTAGTAAAAGAGATCACGGATAAGGGTGGAATAGCTTCTGCACATGGATGTGATGTTTCAAAACAGGCCGATGTGCTCTCCCTGTTCAATAGTATCGGTAAGATCGATATTCTGGTTAATAATGCTGGTATAGCGCATGTTGGAAGAGCCGACACGACTTCTGAAGCAGATTTGGACCGGATCTATAATGTCAATGTGAAAGGCGCTTACAATTGTCTTTTTGCTGCAATTCCCTTGATGAAGAAAAGCGGTGGTGGTGCAATTCTAAACCTTGCTTCTATTGTGGCTATTGTTGGTGTGGCTGATCGTTTTGCCTATTCAATGAGTAAAGGTGCTGTTTATGCAATGACCCTATCAGTTGCTAAAGATTACCTTGCTGATAATATCCGTTGCAATAGTATCTCACCTGCAAGGGTACATACCCCGTTTGTTGATGGGTTCATTGCGAAAAACTATCCGGGTCAGGAAAAAGAAATGTTCGAGAAACTGTCTAAAACACAGCCAGTTGGAAGAATGGCAACACCTGAGGATATCGCCGCAATCGCATTATACCTTTGCTCAGATGAATCCAGCTTCGTAACCGGAAACGATTATCCGATCGACGGAGGATTTATTAAGCTAAATAGCTAATCTATAACATTTAAACAATGCCTAAGGGCTTTTTATTTAAACGGATGGATTATTTGTCGCATAGACAGAGAGGGCCATCCAAACAAAATTTAATACTAAAATGAAATTAATCAGATGGGGGAAACCCGGACAGGAAAAAACAGGAGTAATTATTAATGATGTAAAATACGATACATCTTCTTTTGGGGAGGATTATAATGAGGCATTTTTTGAAAATGACGGACTGAATCGTCTGGCGGCATTTTTAAAAGCAAATGAGGGTAAATTAAATACGATCGCTGATGCTGAGCGTTTGGGTTCTCCTGTAGCCCGGCCTTCAAAGATCCTTTGTATAGGTTTAAACTATGTGAAACATGCTGAAGAATCAGGTATGGCTATCCCTGCAGAACCAATTCTGTTCATGAAATCAACCACCTCATTGGTAGGTCCATTTGATGATATTACCATCCCTAAGAATTCGGTAAAATCAGACTGGGAAGTGGAACTGGCCTTTGTAATTGGTAAAAAAGCGAGCTATGTAACAGAAGCAGAAGCTATGGATTACGTAGCCGGATATTGCCTCCACAATGACGTTTCGGAACGGGAATGGCAATTGGAGCGCGGTGGAACCTGGGACAAAGGTAAAGGATGCGATACCTTCGCTCCGGTTGGTCCGTTTTTGGCAACCAAGGATGAGATCGCTGATCCCCATAAATTAAGATTATGGTTAAAACTGAATGGTAAAATTATGCAGGACAGTAATACAGATGATCTGATCTTCAATATTCCGTTCCTTGTATCTTATCTGAGTAATTTCATGACCCTCCTTCCCGGAGATATCATTTCAACAGGAACTCCTGCAGGTGTGGGATTAGGATTTAAACCACCGATCTTCCTTAAAGATGGGGATGTAATCGAGTTAGGTATCGACGGACTTGGCGAATCAAGACAGGTTGCTAAAGCCTATGCTAAAGCTTGATTCACATCAGCACTTTTGGAAATTTGACCCAATAAGAGATAACTGGATCACAGAGGAAATGGAAGTCATACGTCATGACTTCCTTCCTCCTGATCTTAAGCCATTGCTTGATGCTAATGGAATGCAGGGCTGCATCGCAGTGCAGGCCGACCAGTCGGAGACCGAAACTAATTTCCTGCTCGCTCTTGCTGAAGAACATGATTTCATTAAAGGAGTCGTGGGTTGGGTGGATCTTTGTTCCCCCAACATTCATTCAAGGCTCGAATATTATTCCGAATTCCCCAAACTTAAAGGATTCAGGCATATTCTGCAGGCAGAACCTGTTGAATTTATGCTCAAACCCGAATTTCAAAGAGGAATTGCGGCGTTAAATAATTTCGGCTTTACTTATGACATTCTCGTTTATCCCAGACACCTTCCTGTCAACGTGGACTTGATCCGGAATTTTGATAATCAATCTTTCGTGATCGACCACATCGCCAAACCAGACATAAAAAATGGCCTTATTCTTGATTGGGAAGCCGAAATGAAGCAGATTGCTTCATTTGACAACGTGTATTGCAAGCTTTCGGGTATGATTACTGAAGCTGATTTGAATAACTGGAAAAAGGAAGATATCTTTCCATACATGGATAAAGTTTTCGACTTTTTTGGGGCAGAGCGACTGATGTTTGGCAGCGACTGGCCGGTATGCAAGCTGGCAGGGGAATATGATGCGGTTTGCGGATTGGTTGAGGAATATTTGAGTAAATTGAGCACAAGGGAACAGGAATTGGTTTGGGGGAAGAATGCGGAACAATTCTATAAACTTTAGTGCATTCAGGGTATCATTAGTAGCGCTTTGTCATTGCGATCGTATTGTGTTGTCATTGCGAGTGTAGCGAAGCAATCTCCTACTGAATGTCATGAGATTGCTTTGTCGAACCTGCCCGTCCGGTCAGGCGGGCCTCCTCGCAATGACATCCCTTATTGATACTACTAAATCAGATTTGATAAATAGAATAAGTAATGGATTTAAAATTAAAAGATAAGGTAATTCTGGTCAGCGGTGGTGCCAAGGGCATTGGCGAAGCAATTGTGAAAGTTTTAGCTGCTGAGGGTGCCATTCCTGTGATTATTGGCCGAAATGAGGCCGATAATTTGAAAGTACTTGCTGAACTGGAATCTGAAGGTGCGCAGGCTTTTCAGATCAGGGCGGAATTAACTAAACCCGAAGAGTGTGAGAAAGTTATCAAACTCACTCTGGAAAAGTTCGGCAGGATCGATTCCCTGGTGAATAATGCCGGAGTGAACGATAGTGTTGGATTGGAGAACGGTTCTTATGAAGGTTTTGTAGCCAGTCTGCATAAGAATGTGATCCATTATTATTTACTGGCTCACCATGCTTTACCGGCACTTAAAAAATCAAAGGGAGCAGCTATCGTCAATATCAGCTCCAAAACTGCCGAAACAGGGCAGGGTGGAACCTCAGCTTATGCTGCCGCCAATGGAGCCCGCAATGCTTTGACCCGCGAATGGGCGGTTGAATTATTGCCTCACAACATCAGGGTCAATTCAGTAATTGTTGCAGAATGCTGGACCCCGCTCTACGAAAGCTGGATCAAAACCCTTCCCAACCCCGAAGAAAAACTGAAAGACATTGTCAGTAAAATTCCCCTCGAAAACCGCATGACCACCGCGAAGGAAATTGCCGATACAGTTGCCTTTTTACTTTCAGAGCGATCATCACACACAACAGGGCAATTGATTCATGTGGATGGAGGGTATGTTCATCTGGATCGGGCGATAGGAAAGCTTAAAGCTTAAAGCAAAAAGCTTAAAGCTAATTTTCGTTATGAACGTCATTCCGAATGCAATGAGTAATCTGTTCAAAGGGGAAATAAATGACTATTTTCCAATACCCATTTCCCATTCCCTGTTTCCTATTCCCATTCAAGTCTCTAATTAATAACAGCATTTATTTTTTGCCAAAGTTCATTGTCAAAGCCTGAAAGAGCAAAATTTGGATTTGCCGGGTCAGATGCGTCTCCCATTCTGACAATGATCATATTTTTACTGGGAATGACATAAATGCGCTGATCTTCAGCGCCCATTGCTGTATACATATCGGCAGGAGCATTTGGCACTAAATTGCCAGGATAGACCTTTTGTCCGCCAGGAACCATATAATTGGATTTACCATTCAGCCACCATAAATAACCGTATGATGGATTTATGCTTTGAGAAGTATTAATACTTTCAAGAAAAAAGGATTCGTTTATAATTGTTTCGTTCTTCCATTTCCCCTTGTTCAGTGCCAGTAATCCAAAACGAGCCATACTACGTGTATTGCTATGATATATTTTGAATATTAAGCCATTATTCCAGAAACCGTCCATGCCTATTTTGTTTTTTAGTTTAGAGTTAAAATAGGTTTCAAAACTTTGATTACCCGCTTTTGCAACAACATCAATCAATCTTTGGAAAACATTGTGATAGGACCATCTGGTACCGGCATCTGCCAGATAGGTTAAATTCGATTTTATTATAAATTCATTTTCATCATTTATTCCTGAAGTCATAGTAAGCAGGTGTCTTGATGTGATCAGATTTTCTTTTTCTATTGCTTCACTTGTCCAGCCTTCACCTAAATATTGAGACACTTTGCTGTTAATATTGAGCAGTCCTTCCTGCTGGGCAATTCCGGTAGTGCTTGATACCAAAGTTTTACCTGCACTATTCCATTGCCAGGTAGTAGTTGAGCTATGACCATTAAAATATTCTTCCATTACAATTCTTCCATTTACAAGAATCATAAATGATTTGCTGTTTTTTTGAATAAGATAATCTTTTAAGGCTTGGACAGCACTTGTGTTCCAACCTAAACTAGAAATCGTTTTGGTTTCCCAGGTATTATCGGTATTCGATGGGAAATACATCGATTCTACCGGGTTTGGTTGTGGTACATCTTTAGCTTCTTTTTTACATCCCAGAATTGGAATTAGGAGCAATAAAAGGATTTTTAAACATTTCATAGATCGGGCAGGATAATTAATAACTCTCTTGACTTATAAAAATTAGACAGTACTCTTTTAAAAGGGTTTAATATTAATTTTTGAATTCCAGTTGAATGTATGTTGTTACCCCCTTTCAAAGTGCACAGCTTATGTATTAGAAGCTTATCTATTATATTTCCCACCCGATAGCTATCGAGTTCCCATTCCCAAAAAAATCCATCAGCTGTACATTCCAAATGAATTCCTAAATTCACGTGATAACAAACAACACATCCTAATATGAAAAACATCCTTTTAATCCTTTTCTTATCCTTTCAAATCAATACCAGCGCAGATCCCACTACCTATTTAAACTATCTAAAAACAGAATTGAAAAAGGAATGGCCTAAAAACAGGACCATCAATCTGGTGTTTCATGGGCATTCTGTTCCTGCAGGATATTTCAAAACCCCCGTAGTGAATACTTTGGAGGCCTATCCATACCAGGTTTTGAGAGCATTGAAAGAAGAATATCCTTTTGCAGTAGTTAACATCATCAATACCTCCATTGGTGGTGAAAACTCAGAAAGTGGCGCCAAGCGATTTGAAACCGAAGTTTTAAATCATAAACCGGATGTTCTTTTTATCGATTATGCCTTAAATGATCAGGGTATCGGACTTGAACGGGCTAAAATGGCATGGGAGAAGATGATCAGCATTGCACTTAAAAAGGGAATTAAAGTTATACTGCTTAGCCCTTCTCCCGACCAGCGGGTGAATATTCTGGAAACCAATAATGTGCTGGAGCAACATACCAGGCAAATAAAAAACCTGGCTGAAAAATACAATACAGGATTGGCAGACAGCTATGGACTATTTCGTCAAAAGGTGCTTTCTGGTGAAAGTATATCAAACTATATGTCGCAGGTAAACCATCCGAATGAAAAGGGGCATGCACTGATTGTCGGTGATATTATGAGATACTTTAAATAGCAAGTTATAAGAGTTATCAGTTGACGGTTACCAGTTGCCTATGTGATATGAGTTCAAATAGAATCAATATATTTAATAAAAGATGAACAAACATGCTGCAACACACCCGAATTTGGTGGGCTTGGGTAATTGTATCATCCTTAGATACAAGTTAACAGCAATTTTAAACGAAATCCGTTAAATCAACTAAATTAAATATATGAACGCATTTGTAATTATGCCTTTTTCAAAAGATTTTGATGATGTCTATAATTTTGGAATAAAAGAAACAGCAAAAGAGCACGAAGTAAATGCCTTTAGATTAGATGAACAACTTTTTGACGAAGGAATGCTTGAAAGGATTTACAAAGAAATTCAAGAAGCAGATTTCATAATTGCGGACTTATCAGGTAAGAACGCAAATGTATTTTATGAACTTGGTTTTGCTCATGCATTGGACAAACTTTGCATACTTGTAACAAATGACGTTGACAATATTCCTTTTGACTTAAAGCATAAGCGCCATATTGTATATGGAACATCTATTAAATACCTGAAAACTCAATTAAGTTCCAATATAAAATGGGCAGTAAATGAAATCGAAAGCAGGAAAAAGAATCCCTTTAAAATTTCATTGAAAACCGACGGGATTTTAAATAATACAAGTGAGAATTCCGAAGTAATTCTGGACTTAAAAATTGACATAGAAAATATTTCTAAAACAACTATTAAAAACATTTCTGCTATCTATTTTTATTCTCTTAAACCATGGACTATAACTCAAGATGGCAACAAATTACCTACAACAAAATCCGACATAAAAGGATATAACCATAGATATTTTTTAAAACCTCCTGTTGATACATTGCTTAAGAATGGGTGGACGCAAACCGAACTAAAATCTCATTTTATCATTGCAAGTAAATGGAGAGGTGATGAAATAAAAGACAACTATAACATTGGTGGAAAGATACTGATGAAAATAAATACTGATAAAGAGACCTTTGACTTTGAGTTAACCATTAATCAGAATGTTAACGAACTTCCATTCTAATAAAAACTGCTGGTAACAGCGCTTTTGCAAAAGCGGGGCTTCCGTTCTTTTTTGAAAATTTTTCAATATTTGAACTTTAGTTTTCATAATGAAGTTTAGTCCTAAAAACCTCCGCCTTCGCAAAGCCGCAAAACGTTATCCACCAATCTAAACAACCCCAATTCTTCAATGGACTATCACACCTACCAAGCCAATAGCGACTTAAATTCACTGATTAAGTGTTATTGGACTTTGGAAGTTCCTGCAGAATACAATTCCGAAAAACAAAGGATTGTTCCTGATGGTTGCATGGAGTTGATATTTATATTGGGCGATGATATAAAGCGCTATACTTCTGAAAACGAATTTATTATTCAGCCCAGAGCAATAGTGGTGGGACAAATTACTGAGCCGTTTACAATCCAGCCTATCGGTTATGTTCACTGTTTTGCAACCCGTTTTTATCCTTTTGGGGTTGCCAACTTTATTAAAACACCGCTTAAAAATTTAGAAAACAAAGAAACTCCAATCGCTGAACTTTTCGGACAAACTACTGCCAATGATTTGGAGCATAATATCATTCATGCAAGCGGTACAGAACAAAGAATTGAGATAATTGAAAATTTTCTGCTAAACAAGCTCAACGAAAAAGCTACGATTGACAATATTGTAAAATCGACCGTTGAAGCTCTTCTTACAACGAGCGGAAGTTCAACGATCAAGGCCATTCTAAAAGAAGATTTATCGAAACGCAGACAACTCTGTCGACGGCGACGCCGTGGCCCGGCGCATAGATAAATGTGTAGTAGGCCACGG
>CAYJAM010000084.1:0-8520 GCA_964367725.1 uncultured Sphingobacterium sp.
CAAAATCATAAATTAATTTCCCGCTTAAGGCATCCAGGGCAAAAAGATTACTCCCTGCTGTAAAAAGGATTCTTTTATCATTTCCATCTTCCCAATAAGTTACCCCCCGGCTAACTCCTCCACCCTGAGCCCCGGAAAAAGGATCAAAAGACCATACCTGTTCACCTGTTATCGAGTTGATTGCATAGATTATGTTCCTGCTGGACGGAATATACATAAGCCCGTCAATTACGATCGGATTTGCCTGACTTCTGGATGTTCTGGCTCCGGGCAATGCATCCTTAAAACGAAAAGACCAGGCCAGTTCCAATTGATGGACATTCGCTTTATTGACTTGCTTTAAGGATGAGTAGCTGCTGCTTTTTGAATCTGCTTTATATGTACTCCAGTTATTAGTTTTCTGATTTGCTGTCTGGCAGGCTGAGCAAATAAACAGGAATAAAATAAGCCACAAACCAGATTTTGTGCCAGGTTTTAGAGAAATCAATGTGTCAAATGCATTTTTGTTCAAGACTCAAAAAATTACAAACTCTATGGTGTAGAATTAAATTTCAATTTAATTCTAAAAAATTATTGGATGAGTGAAATTTGAAAAAAAATATTGAGAATGGAATTAATTGTATAATGAAACTGATTTTAGATTACCATCTGGTAGATTGAAATTTCCAACCCGGGACTTTCTTCTGCATTTCGATCTCATCATTCCTCTTTTTTAGGCCACAATTAATATAATTTTGATGTAATCTGGCTAATGCCACTTTATCCAGTTCAACGCCTAAGCCCGGCTCATCCGGTACAGCAACAGAACCATCAGTAAATTTGATCCTACCACCCAGGATAACTTCATCGGACTGCCATGGATAATGAGTATCTAAGGCATAGGGCATTTTAGGAAGCGCAGCACCCAAATGAACCATCGCAGCCAATGAAATGCCCAAATGACTGTTAGAATGCATGGATAAATCCCTTCCGAAAGTATCACAAATACCGGAAAGTGTCATCGATGCCTTCAAACCACCCCAAAAATGGTGATCACTCAAAATAATATCTTCAGAACCAATTTTTATACTGGCAGGTATTTCCTCGAATGAAGTGGTACACATATTGGTTGCGAGCGGGGTTTTTAAAACCTTACGGACAGCAGCCATATTTTCTTGTCCGCGAACAGGATCCTCAAGATATTCTAATACTCCTTCAAGCTCTTTACCGTATTGAATTGCTGTATCCAATGCCCAAATAGCATTGGGATCAAAACGCAATGGAACAGATGGTCCAAATTCTTTATAAAGTGCAAGGATTGTATCCACTTCAATTCTGGGTTCAAACACACCCCCTTTAAGTTTGATGGATTTAAAACCGAACTCTTTGCACATGGCCTTTGCCTGCAGTACTGTTTCTTCAGGATTTAAAGCAGCCTTTTGTTTTGCTGCTTCCCATCCTGCTGCATTTGGATTAAGACCAAAGCCAAACTCACCACCTGCACCTTCGTATTTATAAAAGAGGTATGCGGAAAAGGGTACACTTTCCCGCATTTTACCTCCAAGTAAATCTACTATTGGTCGTCCCAGTACTTTGCCCATGATGTCCATACAGGCAACTTCAACTGAACTAAAAATATGTACTAACTTCCGCTGATCCCATGGAGCTTCACCTCTAGCTAAAGGAGATTCGGAACCAAATCGCTCAGTTAATATCGTTCTGATTTGGTTTAATTGAAATACATCCTTACCAATAAGAAGCTCTTTTGCTTCATTAAGTGCCTGTTCAATATCACTCGTTCCAGGTATTTCACTGATACCTGAAATCTGATCATCGGTAATAATTTCCAATACAATTCTCAAAGCATAGGGCGCATGCAAACCTGCCGCATTTAATAATGGCGGGTCAACAATCGCTATTGGTGTAATAACGATATCCTTTATTCTGGGACCCCTTTTTTTGAGCATATTGTTAAGTAAATTAGCTTGCTGTATCGGCTTCTTCAGTTACAGCCTGGATTAATCCTTTAATGTATCCATAACAAAATGCAAAGGACTGCCAGCTGGCTACAGGATCTTTGTGATAAGGTACATGATCAGGCATTACCATCCCATCAAAACCTACTTCACGCAATTCGCGAACTACCTGCAGGAAATTCATATCTCCATTATCAGGATAAACTTCCTGGAAATTACCCCAACCACCTTTGATGTTTCTCAGATGAATATTAAATATCTGATTCCGCTCCCCGGCCCATCTGATAATTGGAATGATATCATTTTTAGGGTCCTTCAAGCCTTCGGCGATTGAACCGATACAGAAGTTAAAACCATGATATTTGCTGTCATATAGCTGAGCAAATTTTTTAATCCCTTCAAATACATCCGGACTGTTCCAGCGGGTGATTCCCCTGTAGCCAACAGGAGTAGGTGGATCAGCAATATGATTAGCTAACTTCACATTGTATTCTTTGGCAACTGGCAGCGTTCTGTCTAATAAATAGGTGATCCTTTCGAACATATCATCAATACTTACATCTCCGGCAATTGTTTTTGGATCATTTCTTTTTAATGCTTCTGCCAGGTTCCAGGTGCTGTATTCTGCATTTCCGCGTTTTGGATCAAGAGTTTTTCCGGTTCTGAGAACAGGTAAAATGGTTGTATTATAATTTAGCACTTTAATCCCTGTTTTTCCGGAAACCATGATCATTTGATTGAGCATGTCGATTTCACGGTCCCTTTGCGGACTTTTACCAAGCATTACATTAGGAAAAAGCACTTTATCAATACCTGCTGAAGATAGTGGCCAGTGGTATGCATCTAAACTGATACCATATTTTTCACAGGCTTCGCGCTTTTTCAATGAATCCTCAAGATCCCAACCCACACCGGGGATATACTTTGGAGATCCCCCATCAATATTGTAGACACCACAGCGTCCTTTCAATTGTAAATTCTCTTCAGTAGTACCACCTGACTGGCAGCCAACCTTCATCAAGACCTTTTTAGGTTTTGGTTTTGCTGCTGCCATTGATTCCATAGGTGACAAAACGGATGCACCTATGGATCCGGCAGCGATTGTTTTAACAAAATTTCTACGTTGCATAATTTTAATTTTATTAAGTACGGTTAAACAAAATGATTTACTTTTTTTCCTGTAGCAGATAGAGTGAACTATGATCAAGTTCACCATGTCCTTCATTAACCAGCTGGCTCATTAATCCGGCTACTAATTCTGTTGCTTTTAAAGAAACCTGGTGATTGGCTCCGGTTTGAAGCGCTATACCCATATCCTTCTTATGTAATTTTACCTTGAATCCGGGAACAAAATTCCCATCGATCATACGTTTGCCATGTAAGTCTAAAATACGGCTTTGTGCAAACCCTCCCAAAAGCACTTCTCTCATCTTTTCGAGATCAACTCCTGCTTTCTTTGCCATTGAAAAAGCCTCCGCTACTGCCTGAATTGTAATCCCAACGATCATCTGATTGCATGCTTTGGTTACCTGACCTGCACCGGCATCACCAATTAAGATGATATTTTTACCCATAGCCTGGAAAATAGGCAGAGCCCTGTTGAATGCTTCTTCTGATCCACCGCACATAATGGATAAGGTACCTGCTTCAGCACCAACCTGACCACCTGAAACAGGTGCATCAAGTGCAGAAACACCTTTTTCCTTGAGACTATTATAAATTTCCATTGTCACTCCAGGCGAAATGGTAGACATGTCTATAAAAAGGGAGCCCTTTTTGATACCTGGAAGAATTTCTGAAACCACCTGCTTAACTTCAGGTGAATCAGGTAACATGGTAATGATGATATCTGAATTTGCGGAAAGATCTGCGATACTATCAAAAACCTTTGCCCCTGCGCCCTGAACTATCCCTGAAGAGCTGCTTTTGCTTAAAACATTCACCTCAAAACCGGCTTTTAATAAATTCAATACCATGGGTTTCCCCATGATACCCAAACCGATAAATCCTATTTTTTCCATTATTTATTAATTACAATATAAAATTCTTAAACCAGTGGGAATAATTTTGCTCCGATCATAATTACAATAAGACCTGTAAAACCCATAACTACCAACAGTGGGGATATGGTTCTCAATGCTTCCTTCTCTGTCAGGTTGCTTAATTTACAAATAATCCAGAATCCGGCATCATTCATCCATGGTACAAGTTTAGAACCACAACCGATAGCCAAACCCAAATAAACCGGATGGAAATCGAGGTTGGCATTCAATGCCATTCCGGATAATATTCCTGATGCGGTTATCAGAGCAACAGTTGCTGATCCCTGTGCGGTACGAACAACTGCTGCGATTAGAAAGGCCAAAGGAATTAAGGCCATCTGGTAATCCTGTGTCATCACAGCAATCTGAGAACTAATTCCGGTTTGCTGAAGCATGCCCCCAAATGCACCACCTGCGGAGGTGATCAATATAATGCTACCACCACTTGTTAAGGCAGCACCTACAAAGGTTGTAAGTCCTTCTTTGGAATGCTTCTTCCGACTGGCAAGAACCAGAATAGCCGCAACTCCACCTAATATTATTGCTGTGTTTTTATTTCCTAAAAATGAAGAAATTGCAACAAGGTTTTGAATCAATGGTGACAAAGTACTGCTATCAGCAGGCTTCATGGCGCTTACAACGGTGTCAATACAGATTAAAATAAGTGGAATAAGTATAGGAAGTAAAGAAATTCCCAATCCTGGAAGGTGCTTGGTATCTAGAATCGCTGAGGCTTTTATATCCTCGATCTTGGCATCCAAAGAATCTCTAAGCTCTATAGGTTGTTTTTTATTTACCCAAACTGAGAAAAAATAGCCTGAAGTGATGGTGAATAGCCCAACAATTGTCCCTGCAACCATCATCAAACCAATTGGAATATTCATCTCACCGATCAAAAATAGAGGGCCGGGTGCAGGTGGGACTAATGAATTCGCCATAGCAGCTCCTGCCATTACGCACATAACCAATAATAAATAGTTCTTACCGATTCGTAAGGCCATTGCCTTTACCAAAGGAATCATTAAGAAAATGACTGTATCGAAAAACACAGGGATACCAATAAAGAAGCTGCTTACCAAAAATGCCACCGGAGCCTTATCCATACCAGTTAAATATAGGATAGATCTTATAATCCGCTCAGCTGCACCACTTTCCAACAAACATTTCCCAATTATAGCTGCCATAGCTATTAATATTCCAATCTTTGCAGCAGTAGTCCCAAATTCAGTTGCTACCCGTTCACCAACATTTTTCTTTGAAAGAGCCATGGCAGCATCCGCTGACATTCCCTTCTCAAGTCCAAAATTTTGAATAAAATCAGCCGGGGTAAGTAAAGCAACAATGAAGGCAGCAAATAATAAAGCCAGAAAAGGGTGAAGTTTTAAGCCTATTATTCCGCCTACGACTATTACAACGCCAATTAATAATAAAACAAAAGGATCCATAATTACGATTTTAATTTACTGGTTTCTAAATTTTGACATTTTGCCAGCCATAGTCCGGGCTCCTTCGGCAACAAATGTGGCATCGGCCCCACATGCCAGGAAACGAATTCCTAAATTATGATAGCGTTGATAATCATCAGGATTAAAAAATAAAATACCAACTGCTTTATTAGCCTTTTTTGCCGCAGCAACTATTTTATTAAGTGCTTCGACAAACACAGGATGATCAAACTGACCAAAGATTCCTAACTCCATAGAAAGATCGGCAGGGCCAATAAATAGAACATCTACGCCGTCTATAGCCGCAACTTCATCCAAATGGCTCAATACTTCAATGGTTTCAATTTGAACTACTCCCAATATCTGATCTCTTGACTTTTGATAATAGTCGTTGAAATTTTGGGCAAACTGAGTTGCTCTAACCATTTTAGCGACTCCTCTGTTTCCAAAAGGGGGATAATGCAGACCTTTGACAACCTTTAATGCCTCCTCAGCATTCCGAACCTTTGGACACATCACGCCTTCTGCCCCCATATCCAGAACCCGGTGAATTCTTTGGGGCTCTGTACTTTCGGCGCGTACTATTACTCCGGCAGAGGTATGTTCCAAAGCTTGTATCTGTGAGAGGGTAGTGCTTTCTGAACCTGCACCATGCTCCAGATCGATCAAAACCCAATCAAAACCGGAAAGGCCAACTATTTCAGCAGTGACAGCACTGCCAAGATTTAACCAACAACCATTCAGGGTTTCCCCATTTAATAATCTCTGTTTTAAGTTCTTCATGTTAAATCTGACAATGCTGTTTTACTCTTAAATTTATTATTGAATTTAATTAATGGAATCCCATTATTTTTTATCCCACCAAACCCGGGTATCCATTATATCTGCACCCTGTCTGGCTATTGCTGCCTGAACGTTCGTTTTATTTACATTCAGTTCAGCATCAGTATAAGTCAATCTCCTGATAAATGGTTCTGTCTTAAGATCTTTTCCCGGATAAGGATTAGGTGTCAGATTTGGGAAACCGCTTCTTCTGAAATTAGCCCATGCCTCTGGTCCAATCAGGAAATTTGCTACCCAATATTGCGTGTTAATTTCCTCCAGTTCCTTTCCTGCAGTTAATGGATTAGCCGAAACGAAGGTGTTAATTGCCGCATCAGCGATTGCAGAACTTGTACCATAAGTAGCAAATTGCTGCATATGGGCACGAATTCCATTGGAATAGAAAGTACCCGGAGTACCTGTTGTCCAATTCCTGAATGAGGCTTCTGCCAACAGTAATTGAGTTTGGGCATATGTAACCAGAAAACTTGGTGCATTCAAGCCGGCCAAGCGAGTACGATCTAACTGACTATAATCCCATAAACTTGCTAAGCTGCTTGCAGTAACTGCAGGACCAATAGTCGTGTTGTCAAAACCAAGAGGTGCCCCAATTTGGACAGCCGCGGTTCTGTTAGCCCTTGTTTCTACCTGCTGAGCCCCGCTGGCAGCACCCACATATCGTACAGCAATTGCAGGCAAACGTGGATCATTTGCATTCTTCAAATGTGTAACGAAATCAGCTGCAAGATAAAAGAAGGCAGATTGTCCACCGTTTAATTGTGATCCAACCGGATTTGCAAACGATGCATTATGTCTGATAATTGCATTATCAGCATTTGACTGCATAAGTCCGCCAGTAACAGCTTTTCCAACAGCTTCTGCGGCTTTGGCAGGATTAATCTTTGACAACCTCATACCTGCACGCAATAATAAAGAATACCCAAATCGTTTCCATTTGACTATATCTCCATCATACAAAACATCTGTGGTAACTCTTGCTTTTGCAGCGTCCAGACCAGCAGAAGCAGTTTCCAGTTCTGTTAAAATTGAAGTATAGATCGACTCCTGAGAATCGTAAGCCGGTGTTGAAATTCCTTCCAGGTAATTTTTTCCAGCCTGATTGTATGGAACATCTCCGTAGGTATCAGTCAATAGCATGAATGTATATGCCTGCCAGATCCTGGCCATATGATAGAGGTTGGAACGCGCCGGGAGGTCCTTGGTTTTTGCAATCACATCGGTTAATTCTTTAACGTTTGTTTGATAAAGAGTATTCCAGTTTCCTGCAGCAACACCGCGGTTATCCTGATTGAAATTAGCTGCTGAACCCTGACCACTAAAAGGAGTGATCATTTGCTTTACAATAGTAGTTTCATAACTCAGATTTCCATAACCCGGAGCGGTATTAATAATGGCGGAATTTAATTGATAAGAAGGTTCCACTGATGTTAAAGCAATGGGGTTGACGTTCATTTCATCAAAACCTTTATCACAGCCGATCAGTCCGAAAAAGACCAGAAAAATAGCTGAAATTCTTAGTTTATTTTTCATGTTAATATTTTTTAGTATTCAATTTATCTAAAATAATCTCGTGCTGAATGTTTGGATTTACTAAAACTTAACGTTCAGATTGAATCCGATGCTTCTTGTTATTGGCAAACCGGTTGCTTCCAATCCAACCAAATTATCGGATGGTAGACCTGATTGTTCAGGGTGGATATTATCAACCCATTTTTTAATTGCCCATACATTGTTTGCAACTCCATTCAAACGCAGACCCTTGATAAATGAAAGCCTGGCTGGTATAAATCGTGTGAAATCATAGCCAAGCGTAATTTGACGTAATTGCCATAGACCGGCATTATAGACAAACTGTTCAGCAATATTTTGGGAACGTACAGTTTCATAATAAGCCTGAAGTCCTGATTTTGTGGCATTGACCTGTCCATTTTGATTAACACCATCACCGAGAACGAGGTTATCTGCACGCCCAACTAAAGTTGCCTTGTGTAATCCATGGCGCCAGGCATTGTGGTTCGTTCCGGAAATCAGTTTATGCCCCAATTTGAAATCGACAAGGAAAGACATTTCAACTCCCTTTACAGATATGCTATTGGAGATACCACCAACCCAAACAGGTATGGCTGATCCAAAGGCAATTTGTGTTGGGGTACGAAGCGGACGACCATTACCTGCATCAAATACTTGCCTGCCCTGAGCATCACGTAAATACCCAAAACCATACAATTGACCCAT
>CAYJAM010000085.1:0-8518 GCA_964367725.1 uncultured Sphingobacterium sp.
ATTTCTGGATGATCCACAAGAGGCACTTTCCCTGCAAGTCCAATAACCGGGATGCCATTCTCCTTTGCATATTTAGCCACCGCGAAAGGGCCCTTACCCTGCAAAGTCTGCTCATCCAGGCTACCTTCTCCGGTTATCAACAGATCGGCAGTCTTCAGACTTTCTTTAAACCCGGTAATTTGTAAAAAATGTTCCCCTCCATTAACTAATTCTGCATTTAAAAATGCCCGCAAAGTCGCGGCGATACCACCTGCAGCTCCTCCATGAATAATCTCATTCATTTTGATTCCCGTGGACTTAAATGCAAGATCAGACAAATTGGACAGTGCAAGATCCAGGAGCTTAACATCTGCGGGACTTGCTCCTTTTTGAGGTCCAAAAACCGCTGCAGAACCTTGTTCACCCAGAAGTAAATTATCTACATCGCAAAGTACTGTGATTTGACATTTCAAAACCCGCTCATCAAATGCTGAGCTATCAATTTGCCGGAAACGGGACATATTGATAGGCAAAGCCGCCACTTCAAGTCCATCAGCATCCCTGAATTTCATACCCAGAGCACTTAGAATTCCTATTCCACCATCAACAGTTGCAGATCCTCCCAGTCCGATAATTATCTTTTCGACCTGTCTATCCAGTGCAAACCGAATTAATTCCCCGGTTCCGAAAGAGGACGCCATTAGGGGAGATCTTTCTTCCGGATTTAACAAGCGGATACCGGAGGCATCCGCCATTTCTATTACTGCGGTTTTACCCTGATCTATTATGCCCAGCGAAGCTTTAATCAATCGGCCCAATGGATCGTGCACCTCATACTCATGCCAGACACCTCCGCATTTCTCAACAATCAAATGTCCGGTACCATCCCCACCGTCTGCAATTGGAAAGCATTCAGAAGTAAAATTTAACCCGCTGCGTTTCAAACCCTCCTGAATAGCATCAGCAGTCTCATTTGCCGTAAGGCTATGTTTAAATGCATTGGGGGCAATCAGAATATGCATGATGCTGAAATCAGTTCAATTTCAATCTTCAAACTCTACCACCATTTCAATTTCCGTAGCCCAATTTGCCGGCAGTGCTGACATACCCACGGCTGAGCGGGCATGTTTACCTTTCTCACCAAATACCTGCACCATCAGATCAGAAAATGCATTCATCACCTTAGGCTGATCTTTGAATTCGGGTGTACATTGAACCATTCCCAAAACCTTTACAATACGTTTAACTTTATTCAAATCTCCAAGTTCTGCTTTTAAGCTCGAAAGCAATGAAATTGCGGTTAATCGGGCAGCTTCCTGGCCCTGCTCAAGCGTCAGATCGTCACCAAGTCTTCCGGTAACCCTGGTACCATCCGGTTTATCTGGGCCATGCCCGGCTGTATAAATGAGATTACCAACCCGCACAGTCTTTACATAACTGGCCAATGGTGCACTTGGCTTTGCTAAAACGATGTTGAGGTCCTTCAGGCGCTTATCGAAATCAATAACTTCAGCTTTTGAGTCCCCTTTTACCTGCGCTATGGATGCAGAATTGGCGCCTATTACAGTAAAAGCGATCAGGCTTATTAATAAATACTTTTTCATATTATTTAATTCTGGCAAAAAATTTAAAATGCTTCAAAACACTGTAAAAAATTAATGCTGATCTACTAAATCATAAAGAAAAGTAAATCAGCATTAAATTTAGAAATTTATGAATTTGAAGAGGTATTAATCCTCTACTTCAACGATCATTTCAATTTCTATGGCAATATTACCTGGTAATGCGCTAAAACCTACTGCAGAACGGGCATGCTTTCCCTTATCTCCGAAAACTGCTACCATCATATCAGAAAATGCATTCATCACCTTTGGCTGATCCTTAAATTCTGGAGTACATTGAACCATACCTAAAACTTTAACCACACGCTTAACCTTGCTCAGGTCGCCGATTTCTGCTTTTAAACTTGAAAGCAATGAAATACCGGTTAAACGGGCAGCTTCCTGACCTTGCTCCAGTGTTAAATCATCACCAACTCTGCCTGTCATAGGACCACCTTCTGCACGATCAGGACCATGACCTGAAGTGTATACCAGGTTTCCAACACGAACAGTTTTTACAAAATTTGCTGTTGGCGGCTTCGGAGTTGTTAGCTCTATATTCAATTCCTTTAAACGAGCTTCGATATTCACTGTATCAGCAGCTGCTGCTGTTTCCTGTTTTGCAGCATCTTCCTGCTTTGGATTACAACTTAATAATGCTGCCGAAATAAGAAATAATAGGGAGTACTTTTTCATAATAATTTAATTTTTGGTTTTATTTATTTACAATGTTAATAGGTTTTTGATTCAGGAATGAAGATAAATTATTTTCTGCAATTCCCATCAATCTGGAACGGGCTTCTTTCGTTGCCCATGCAATATGAGGGGTAATCAAACAGTTTTTTGCCTTAAAGAGCGGATTGTCTGCTGATGGAGGCTCTGCCGACAATACATCGATCCCTGCTCCGGCAATAATCCCTTCGTTCAGGGCATCTGCCAGATCCTGATCAATCATCAGCGGGCCCCTGGAAGTGTTTAAAAAGAATGCAGTTCGCTTCATTAATCTTAAGCTATCCTTATTAATGATACCCTGGGTTTCAGGGAAGAGCGGACAGTGAACACTAACCACATCCGATTCCTTCAAGAGCTCATTCAGTTCTGCCCATTTAAAGTTTTTACGATGCGATTGATCTGATCTGGTTCTTGAAAATCCCATAATATTCATTCCAAAAGCAGTAGCGATATCTGCCACCTTCTGACCGATACTGCCGAAACCAATGATTCCAATCGTTTTACCTTCAAGTTCAATCAATGGGTAATTCCAGTAACAAAAATCGGGAGAGGCCGCCCAGTCACCCTGACGTACCGAATCACTATGGCTTTGCACATGCTGACATAATTCCAGCAATAATGCAAAGGTCATCTGAACAACTGATGCCGTGCCATAACCCGGTACATTGGCCACTGCAATGCCTCTGGTTTTAGCATAATCAACATCCACTACATTATATCCTGTAGCCAGAACTCCAATATATTTCAGATCAGGAAGCTGAGAAAGTACTGCCTCTCTGAGTGGTGTTTTGTTGGTGAAAATGATCTCTGCTCCCTGGCAACGTTCCACAATCAGGCTTTCCGGTGTGCGGTCATGCACCTCCAGATCACCAAACTTTTTTATTCCCTCCCAGTTTAAATCCCCGGGATTCAAGGTATAACCATCTAAGACAACTAACTTCATGCTTATTTCAATTCTAATATTTCTTTACTTTCTGCTTTAAGCTTTCTGCTTTAAGCCTACTAAACTCGTGCCCAGGCCAGATTCAACACCCGTTTGGCATTCGCTATTACCACATCAGCATCTTCATCTCCAAAAGGTTTGATCTCAAAACTCACTACCGGAGGAGTTTGGGTATTAAGGAAACCAATATCCAGCAGGACCCTAAGATATTCCACTACTTCATCCACATCATTCTCCCCATTAGGGAAGCCAAACCTCGGGTGAACATCTCCGTATGCAGCCATCTCCGGACTTTTAACCACACAATTACCGATATGTGCATGTACTATATAGTCCTTCACCGGTAGGATCGATTCTTCAATTGTTTCATGGATCAATGGGATATGACTCAGGTCTACCATCAAGCCAAAATGATCGTGTGCTTTACGGATCTCTTTGGCATATCGTAATGCAAGGTCTGCAGGACCGATCAGGCTTCTTTTATCTACATCATAGTCAAAAACCTCCAGTGCGATTTTCATTTCACCTTTACTCTTGGCATAAGCACAAATTTCATTGGTTGATTTCACCAGGGCCTGAAAGGCTTCTTCCTTTCGGCTTTCTTCATAGTTCCCACTCAGAAAAGCGAAACTAGCTGCCCCAATTTCATAGGCCTCATCAATTCCCTGTTTCAAATTATCCAGTGCTTTCTGGCGTTCCTCCTCCACCAAACTATTAATATTCATTCCGGTGGTTAGCAATCTTGGCTGTGCACCGTAAGCTACCGTCATATGAGAGGTTTCGAGCATTTTCTTTACCGCCAAACGAGTTTCAGGATCCTTGATCGTGGTTATTTCAATCGCGCTGAAATAATCATCCACTGCAATCTTGCGGATCGTTTCCAGCACTGGTCCCTCACCTTTAATTGTTGCCGGGAAAGCCATAAAGTGGACCAGGCCCACACGCATGTATTTGTATAATGATTCGTTCATTTTAGTATTATGTAATAATTTGTATTCTATTAAGCTTTATTTTCCCTGATCTATAAACTCTCCCGAATTGTTTTAATCAACTTTAGTGCTCGCTGACATTCTTTACTCAAGTCATCATACAATTGATTCTCAATCACCGCTTTGGTAATCATCTTACTTCCCCCAACTGCACTAACTCCAACTTTAAACCAACCCCTGAGATTATCCTCATTCAGTTCAATCCCACCCGTAGGTAAAAAGGTCATATCTGTAAATAATGCCTGAACTGCCTCAATATAAGAAGGACCAAGGGTATTTGCCGGAAAAAGTTTCACCAAATTCACACCGCATGATTCTGCACGAATAATCTCACTTGGTGTCATACATCCTGGTACACAGAGTAAATTATGAGCATCTGAAAGTTCAATCACTGATTCCAAAATACCAGGGCAAACCAGGAACTCTGCACCTTCATCGATATATTCTTTCGCTGCATCCAGGTTCTTAATCGTACCTATACCCAGACGCATGCCCGGCATTTCAGCATCACAGGCTTTGCGCATCTCCTTAAAGTTTTTCATTGCCTGTTCTCCGCGATTAGCATATTCAGTAGTTCGAATACCACCCTCATACATTGCCCGCATTAACTCAATACTTACACCGGCATCAGCGGCATAATACAAGGGGACTATTCCCTGCTCTATAATAAGAGACTTAAGTTCTGTTTTCTTATTCATCATATTTTATATCCCAATCAAATACCCTTCTAAGGCATTTCACCCATTTGCATCTTATTTAACATATTATAGTTTAAATCCTTGCCGTGCCAGCAATCTCCATTTACCCTGCTTTTTGTACCAAACCATGACATTCCCAAATCGCAAGGCGACCGGATTGCCTTCACGGGTAGCATTGGCAACCACAATATGTCTAACAATAGCATGCCTGCCATTAATTTTAATGGTTTGGTCTTCAGGTTCAATCGATTTAAAAAAGGTTGGTCCAATCAAAACGGCTTTAATAAAGGCTGTCTTATCCTGATTAATACCTGCCGAATGACCGTAGGTCAATTCATCCAAACTTAGTTCAGCTAAAACCGAACTGTCTCTGGCTATTATGGCATTATTAAAGTCTTTAACCAACTTTGCAACACGGATTTCGTTTGTCAACTGAGCCTGAGTTGTAGAGCTAAGGATGAGTAAGACAAGATATGTAAATAAAGATCTGCGCATATTTTTAATTTTTAGTTGAGGGGAGTTCTTCTTCATCAATCGGTTTATTTTTCCAGAAGGATGCAAGTATAGATCCGCTGATATTCATCAAAGGTCCATAGATCATCGGAGCTAAACCAACAGTTCCAAGTTTTCCCATACCGTGGGCCAAACCTTTTGAAAGACCCGCATTCTGCATACCCACATTTATAGCAATGGTCCGGCAATCCTTTTCATTCATTCCAGACAATCTTGCCGACCAGTAACCGAGAGTATAACCCAATAAGTTATGGATCAATACCAGCAAGATAAGTAGTGGTCCAACAGTCAGCAGACTTTCTCTACCGACAGCTGTAACAATAATTATGATGAAAGCGATCCCGAACATTGACACCATAGGCATAACAGAGTTCAGCCACTTGATCTTATCCTTGAGTAATTCATTAAGAACGATAGCGAGTGTAATAGGCAAGATTACCATTTTCATAATATCCCACATCATATCCAAAACATTGATCTCAATAAAGGATCCCCCAAGCAATTTCATTAACAAAGGTGTAAGAAAAGGAGCCAGAAGGGTAGCAATCGAAGTCAGGGTTATAGATAGCGCCAGATTCGCTTTGGCCAGATAAGAAATTACATTGGCCGCCACTGCATTTGGAGCACAACCTATGAGTATCATTCCCGCAGCAATTTCCGGCTCAAAACCACTCATACTTGCCAGGGCAAAACCGAGCAGGGGCATGATCGTAAAATGACTCAGAATACCAACGAAAACTCCTTTCGGTGCTTTAAATACCCCCAGAAAATCTTTGTAGTTCATCGTGATACCCATTCCGAACATGATCAACTGGATTAGTGGCGTAATCAATCCCGAAAGTTTATAGCCATTGATTTCCACAAAATATTGCGGAAAGATAAGTGCTGTTGAAACCACTCCCACAATCATGATCGGATAGGCAAAACCTTTCAAGGCCGATACTCCCCTGACACCAAGGGCAATACAAACGATCCCTGCAATTAAGAAAGGCTCTGCTGTTTTTGGGCTATTGACAAGATAGAGAATCAGTGCGCCCAGGAGGCTAATCGCCCCCAAACCCATTACGATTTTGAATATTGGCTTCATAAGTATTTAATAGGTTCTTTTCGACATAAACTGGTCTAATTGGGCACGTGTGATCTTCTTTTCTGCCGGATTGCGATCAAGCCACTTCAAATATTCTACCTTAATTGGATCGGTCCACTGAGTATCGACCTCTGTAGCCTTATAAGTCCCACTCCTGATCATCTCATGTCCGAAACGATCTTTGGAAGCAATAAATTCTGCAGTAGAAACAACCAGCTCAGCCATGTGTGCCGGAATGAAAACTACACCAGCTCTTCCTGCAATAACCAGGTCGCCGGGGAGTACAATCGCCGCCCCTATCGTAATCGGAGTATTCAGTCCCATCAACACTACACCCTGTAAAAACTGAGGTGCAAAGTCTCTGACATGTGCGTTGAAGCCTTTGATATCTGCCAATCCGTCAACATCGCGGGCGAACCCGTCGAATACCACTCCATTACCTGAATTCTTGTAAATCACATTGCCCAGGTTATCGCCCATTAGCGAGCCGACTCTGCCTTTGTTATCAGCTACATAGACATCACCCTGAGTCAGCATATTGATTGGCCAGTGTAAATGTCTTCCAACACGACCTTCCTTTGCTGCCCGATCAATAATATTCTTCTCTACATCCGGACGGATCGGCATGAACTGGGCTGTTAATGCCCTGCCAACTACTTTAACTTCTTCATGAAGTATTTTCCAGTTGCGCTCATACTGGTACAGATATCCTTCGTTATTCAGAATCTGCCAGGCTTCTTCAATACCAATTTCACGGGCACGTTTTAACAGGTCATCCGAAATCTTCGGGCGACCATCTGCAAAGCGATCGCCCTTCCACGCTGAAGTGAGAAAAATCAATTCATCCTTTGGAATAGCCTGTCCATATGAACTTGAAACCGATCCTAAAAAACAAACAAATACAACGGATAGATAAAATCTATATTTTTTTAAAAACATATAGTTAAAATTGATGCCGGTTTAATTTATTAAAAACTCACAAATACGTGTTAAATTAAGCTTTTTTCGGAAATTTCCAGATCTCCAGGGCATTTTTACCCATAATTAAATCCAGATCCTTTTCAGTATAAAAATCACAGTACTTATACATAAACTCGAGTTCTTTATCCATCGGCAGCTCCCATCGAGGGAAAGGATATCCGGTTCCCCAAATGATCTGCTTTGCTCCAAACTCTTCATAAATAGCTTTATAAAAAGGAAGCGTATCTTCATAAGGGTACTTTTTAATTTCCGACATTTCATAGGGTTCTGAATTACTGATCCAGACATTTTTGAAACGACTGAGTTTAAACATTTTTTTAAACTCAGGCCAGCAATCAGCAGCTTTCAAATCCGGTTTACCGGCATGATCTACCACTATCTTAACACCCGGAAAACGTTCTGCCATATCTTCAAGCATAGGCATCTGATGTGGCACAATATAATAATTGAAACAAAGTCCGAGTTTCTCAGCTTCCTTCCACAAAGGATAATGAGCCGGAGAATTTAACCAGGTTTCTTTAGGACTGTATATCGGACTGAAACGCATCCCCTGAAAACCATGCTCATTGACCCAATACCTCAGATTATCCACAATTTTAGGATCATGCGGATTAAGTAAGCCATGAGCTACAAAATGATTGGGATAAGTTTTAACACAATGAGCTTTATAAGAATTATCCCAACCATAATACCGTGGATTAATTAAAACAGCATAAGTAATATCAAAATCCTTCATTTGCTTAACCTGGTTTTCAATAGGCGCTTCAATTGCCACTTTAAGGTTTGGATTTTCGGGATGTTTGAATGGAAAACGAGAATCAAAATTCCAGGTTTCAACATGGGTATCGATAACCAGTCGTTTTTTCTTAAACTTCTCCGGCATAGAAGCCAATGCCGAATCTAAAGGATTAATTAAGCCTAATAAGGGCATTGCTGCCATGCCTTTAATGATGTCTCTGCGTTTCATATTATAATGCTTTTTATATGTTTAAAAT
>CAYJAM010000086.1:0-8502 GCA_964367725.1 uncultured Sphingobacterium sp.
AGAGTATTGCACCTTTTACTGACCAAACAACCAGTCAGACGGATAGTATTCAGGAAAAAATCCAATTGCTTCAGGAGGCATTGCTAAAGAAGGATTACAGAACAGCCAGAGCAATTACCAATTCAATCAGAATATCTGAAATACAGGCTCAGGCAGAAGAAGAGAATTTCGGAACTCCTCATGTTGCAGCAAGTCAGTTTGGAACAGTTGAATCACTTCCTGCCGCATGGAAAACCTGGGCAAAGGGCTGGAAATATTATAAGGTTGTAAGCATTGAGGAAAAAATAGGAACTCCGCGTAAAGCTGAACCAGTAGAAGTTTTATTAAGTTTTCAGGCTTCTCAGACCGCTTCACTTACACGTGAAATACGTGTAGCAGAAATTAAGGATGGTGTTTTAACAGAGGTGATTTCTCAGGTTTTCTCTGAGGTACGCAGAGGATCAGAGAAGATCTGTAAATTATTATTCCTTGCTGATAATCAGGGTAAAGAGAAGAGACATTATATTGTTTTTTACGGTAATCCGGATGCAGAATTACCTAATTATCAGTCTGATTTGAAAGTTACCGGTGAAGGCTATGGATTAGATATTGAAAATGAATTTTTTACAGCGATTCTATCCAAACAAACCGGTCAGCTTGCCCGGATGATCTTAAAACGTGAACATGGTCTGGAGATTTATTCTGGTGGTCAGGGTCATGGTGAACCTGCAGGCATAGATTGGGCTCACGATTATGTATCGGAAGAGGGGTTCCAAAAAATGCGCATTTCTTTATGGGATGAGTGCCCTGATTTTGAGGTAGTCAAAGGTCCGATTTGTACCATCATTCGTCGCTGGGGGTTCCCTTATTCACCGGTTCACCCCTTATTCTCACCTGCAAGGATGATCATGGATATTGAGTATCGTTTTTATGCCGGTTTACCTTACTTTCATAAGTTCGGGCATATGACTGCTGTAAAACAATTCTCTCCTGCAGCTTTAAGAGATGATGAATGGGTAATAACCGGACAGTCGTTTACAGACATGTTATGGATGGGCCCTGATGAAAAATTGAAAACAGGAAATGTTCCTGCAGAATTAAGTGATAAATTATGGGGTATCGGTTTCTTCAACAAAGATACCAAAGACTCATTCTTCGGATTCTTCCTTGAACATCATGCAGAGGGTTTAGGTGCCGAATTAGCTCATAACGGTTCACCGAATCTACATTATCAATGGCATGGTCAGATCTGGAGCCGGTATCCTGTTCCAAAAACAATTAAAACCATTCCAAAAGGAGCTGTGCTTCATCAGAAGAATGCCTATGTAACCATTCCATTTACATTGAAAGATGATACTGCACGGATTGAAAATTTAAGACAAGAACTTCTGAATCCACTAAGCAGATCAGGTGCAGTGCTTCCTGCTGGAATAGTTGCAAAAGAAAGTCCGCGTCGTCTTGCCCGGGCTTCCGAAGCTCAGGACAGTCCGATCAATAAAGCATTACTGTGGGAAGCTTTGGGATTGGTAAAAGACCCGCAATTGTATAAAGCGGATATCAGTATTGTTGATCTGGGATTGGTCTATGATATAGCAGTACGCGGAAGTGTGGTAAAAGTAACTCTGGCTATGCCACACAGAGGTCGTCCGCTTGGCGCCTATTTTACCCACAGTTCCAATGTGGTGCATTCTTCAGTTTCAAAAACAATGATGGAAGCACTTTATGCGGTTCCGGGTGTCAAAAAAGTAATCATGGAGCAAACATGGTATCCTTTATGGAGTGTCAACCTGCTTACAGATACTGGAAGAAAGAAGCTGAATCTTTAACCTTTTTTTGAATACACCTTTATGTTTAGCCGGCTCTTCAATGAGTCGGCTATCCTAGAATCAATCTTGTCATTTTTTCTTAGCCTATTAAAATCCTATTCCATGTCTGGTCTGAAAATAAAAAATTACCGCTGGATTATCTTAACCCTATTGGTTTCGGCCACTACAATTAATTACCTTGACCGTCAGATCCTCGGTTTATTAAAACCAACCCTCGAAATAGAATTTACCTGGTCTGAGACAGATTTTGCCTTTCTTGTGATGGCATTTACAGGTGCTTATGCCCTTGGTTTGATTTCATGGGGATGGTTCATTGACCGGATTGGTACCAAACCCGGATATGTCATTTCAGTTGCGGCCTGGAGCATTATGGGTATGCTGCATGCAGCAGCAAGAAGTGTAACCGGCTTCGGACTTGCAAGGATTGGTTTGGGTCTGACTGAATCTGGAAACGTACCTGCAGGTATGAAAACGATCGCAGAATGGTTTCCGAGAAAAGAAAGGGCTTTGGCTACAGGTCTCTTCAATGCGGGTACCAGTTTTGGTATAATCATAGCCTTGCTCATTGTTCCCTGGATATTGAGGAATTATGGCTGGCATGAAGTATTCATCATAACCGGATCTGTTGGCTTTATATGGTTGCTGGTTTGGATATATGTTTATGATGTTCCATCAAAACACAAACGTTTAACTGAAGAAGAGTATAATTATATTCATGATGGCCAAAAACTCGATTCTGAGGCTGAGGAAGAAGTTGTGAAAATAAAGTGGTTCAAACTTTTTACTTATCCTCAGACCTGGGCATTTATCACCGGCAAAATATTACTTGACCCGATATACTGGTTTTTTATGTTTTGGCTGCCTTCGTATTTCGCTTCAACTTTCAAACTGAATATGTCGAATTTGAGCCCTGAATTAATGATTATCTATACCATGACCGTTTTAGGAAGTGTTGGTGGCGGGTATTTTTCATCCTGGCTTATCAAGAGAGGCTGGCCGACATTAAAAGCAAGGAAAACTGCACTTTTTATTTTTGCAATTATGGAATTAACCGTACTTTCCGCTCAGTATGCAACCAATGCATGGATGGTGGTTGGAATCCTCAGTTTTACTCTGGCGATCCATCAGGCATGGAGTACAAATATATTCACATTGGTTGTTGATCTTTTCCCTAAGCAGGCTGTAAGCTCTGTAACAGGTATAGGGGCAATGTCCGGGGCGGTAGGAGGTATGCTGTTCCCATTATTCGTTGGATATATCCTGGATAGCTATAAATCTGCGGGGAATTTAATCGGAGGCTACAATCTGCTATTCATTATTTGCGGGTTGACGTATCTGTTTGCCTGGACGATCATTCATTTATTGACCAGGAAGTCAGATACAGTAAGTTTACAGGAATTGGTTGAATAATATTTATTAGAAATTGAAATCACGCATATGCGCGGTCATTAAAAACAAATTATAAAGTAATGAAAATTGAATTCAAAGATCAGGTGGGAATTATTACCGGAGCTGCCTCCGGTTTAGGACAGGCTATTGCCCTGAACTTATCAAAGAAAGGTGTAAAACTTGCCTTATTCGATAGGGATACTAATGGTTTACAAAAAACAAGAAACCTGTTGGCAACTGAGTCTGAAATCTATGTTTTAGATATTACAAATGAAGCAGAAGTTGCAGAATCAATCAATAAAGTAAATGAGCACTTTGGCAGGATCGATATTCTGGTCAATTGTGCTGGTATTGTTGGAAAAACAAATATCCTTAGTCATGAAGTTGAAGCTGATAATATGCAATTGGTTCTGAATGTGAATCTTATGGGCTCATTTTATACCTCTAAATATGCAATTCCCAAAATGCTGAAGAATAATTATGGAAGGGTTCTGCATATTGCTTCTATATCTGGAAAAGAGGGTAATGCAGGAATGCTTGCTTATTCAACATCCAAAGCAGCTGTAATTGGAATGACCAAAGTTCAGGGTAAAGAATATGCTGAGACTGGAGTGACTATCAATGCACTTGCACCTGCAGTAATTCGTACTGCAATGGTTGAAGGTCTGCCGGATGAGCAGGTGAAATATATGACTGATAAAATTCCGATGAAGCGTTGCGGAACTTTAGAAGAAGCTGCATCAACGGCTGCATTCATTGTATCGCCTGAAGCAAGTTTCTCTACAGCATTCACCTTCGACCTTTCAGGGGGAAGGGCTACTTATTAAAATTTAATACAAAACAGACCACATGATAAAAGAAAAATGTGGTCTGTTTTACTAACTTGATAATTTATGTATTGGGATCAACTTACATCCGTACAGCTTGCTGCACTGGATAAACAAACTCCGGTTCTTTTGAATATTGCTGCAATTGAGCAGCATGGAGCCCACTTGCCGGTAGCAACCGACAGAATGATTGGTGAATACTTCTCGGGTCTGTTGAATAAAGAGATCGGAGACAAAGTTCTGATTCTGCCGATTGTTGCCGTTGGATGTTCAGATCATCATATGGGCTTTTGCGGAACTTTGACGCTAAGTCATGCAACATTTTCAGCAGTAGTAAAAGAAACCATTCAATCTGTTTTGAATCATGGATTTTATAATATTATTCTGCTGAACAGTCATGGCGGTAATCAGGGCATAATGCAGGTCATTATTGAACAGCTTGGATTTGCCAACCCCAATGCTCATATTTTAGGTGCATCCTGGTGGAATGTAGCAAAAGAAGAACTACTCAAGATCACAGAAACAAGTTTTGGGGGCACCGGCCATGCCTGCGAATTTGAGACTTCACTGATGAAGGTTATTGCCCCGCACTTAGTCAATGAATCACTAATCAGTAAGGGGGCCAATGTATTTGCATTTCCTTCGGTTGACGGAGATTTGTTAACCGGTCCAAAAATTTCCTTCTACCGTACCATGAAGGAGTTGACACCAAACGGTGTTTTCGGAGATCCGACATTTGCTTCGGCAGAAAAGGGTGTTCGTATTGGGGAAGTGGTCACAGCTGGATTAAAGCAACTGGTAATGGATATTTATAAGCTGAAGGGTAGAAAATATATAAAATCCTGATATTTTTGAAATTTTAAGATAAGGGTCATTTGCTTCTGGCAACTGACCCTTATCTTATCGAACCATTATTCTTCAGATTTATTTTTAAGCGACATCAGTAGGGTATAGGCACCTTTTGTCACTATTTCCTTATCAGCAAATGCAGCACTATTGATCACCTCTGCATATTTATTCTCTTTTACTCCGGTTTCGACGGCCTTCATCTCAAATTCCATTCCTCCCTTTTTAACAAATACATAATCCAGTCCTTCGAAACTAACAATTGCATCTTCCGGAATAGCAAGGGTTTCATGGCTTTTTATTTCAATCTCAGCATTCATATACATTCCGGGTACTAAGGATTTGTCAAAACTTTCAAAATGACAATGTACTTCAGCGGTTCGTTCTTCACTCAGATCTCCGGTGATCAGGCTGATCTCACATGAATACTTTTTATCAGGCTGATTATTGGTGTAAGCCATTAATTTTTGTCCTTTAGAAAGTTTAGCGAGATCTTTCTCAAATATTTTCAGGTTTAAACGGATGTCTGATGGGTCAATAATTTCAAAAAGTATATCCGACGGATTTACAGATCGTCCAATATTGACATTTACTTTCGAAACAACACCACTAATAGGTGAATACAGCGGAACGGTTCTTGAAATATTATTCTCAGTAATAGTATTTGGATTAATATTGATAAGGCGCAATTTTTGGGCAAGTGAGCTTAATCCTATACTCAGAGTACTATAATCCATCTGAGCCTGCTGAAAGATCTTATCGCTACTTGCCTTGCTTTGATTTAATTCCCTTTGACGCTCCAGTTCAGATTTACTAAATATTAGCTTCGATTTGGTGGTTAGGTATTCCTGCTGCAACTGGATGTATTGCTGATCTTCCATAATCGCAATAGTCTCGCCTTTTCTGACCTGCATACCAGGCAAAAGTCTGGTTGATTTTAAATATCCTCCCAAAGGCATTGAAACCGATACCATGTTTTGGGGTGGAACATCTATTGTACCACTTGCCCTCAGTACAGAAGCAATACTTTTATTTTCCAGTTTCCCGAGTACAATTCCTGCAGATTTGAATTGAGCCTCAGTCAGTATCACTGAATTTTGATTTGCATTTGCATCTGCCTTAACCGCTTCTGTCGGACTTTTGGTTCCACAGGCTGTTATTAATAAAAAAGCAGATATTATTAGAATGTTCTTCATTTGATTTAATTTTTTGAGCTTAAATAATTTAGATTAATAATGCTTTCATTCAAAGCTTTTATGATATCCAGATAATTATTACGGATAACTATAGCCTGGTTATTCAGCATTACCCAATCCAGATAATTGATGTCGCCGTTTATAAATTGTTTGTCAGCTGTCTGACTGATTGTTTTTGCCTCTGGAAGTGAGTTCTTTTCAAAATAATTAGCAGCCTCCAGATAGCTTTCATATTGTGATTGGGCACTTGTATATTGATTTTCAATCGTTTGAAGCTGATTCTGATAGGCATTATCAGCAATCATTTCACTTACTTTGGAAGCATTTACTCTTGCTTTCTGAGCACCGGCAAATATGGGTATGCCAATTCCGATATGACCTGAATTAAAGCGTTTGGATGGAGAATACAGTATATTGTCAGCACCGGTACCCTGTATACTTGTATTGAAATAGCCTAGACTTAGATCCGGCAACATTTTTGATCGCTCCAGCCTTGTATTTGCTGCTGTGATTATTTTCTGTTGGTCTGAAATTTTCAATAGAGGATGCTCTTCTAAAGTCTGAAAAGATATCATTTCAGGAAGATCCATTCTTAATGAGTTTTCCATTGGTTCAAATCTATTCGCAGAGTTTAGAACTAAAGCCAGTTGTAGTTTTGCCAGTTGAATCTCTTCCTGTAAGGATTTTAACTGCAGAAAAATACCCCCTCGCTGGCTTTGCGCCGTTGCTTTCTCCAACACATTGCTCTCACCTGTTTTAAACCTTAAATTGGCTTTTTTTACAAATTCTGAATAGATACTATCTGCCTGCAATAAAAGTTTTTCCTTCTCTCTCAGAATAACAATACTGTGATAGATTTGAGAAACTGCCTTTTTGATTTCAGCTTCTTTTAATGAAACACTTAAAACCGAGGCCTTCCATTCTTCATTCAGTACCTTTTTTTGATTGGAATAGACCGTTGGGAAACTGAAAGACTGACTTAATCCGAAACGGTTATCGTTATAAATACTGTTGATCTGCCCAAATTCTGTACTCAGATTCGCCTGCGGAATATTGGCTGATGAACTGATCAGTTTTTGCTGATATTCAGCCCTGAGCTTTACATTTTTTACAGATAAATTATTCTTTAAAGCGGTGTCAATCGCCGCCTGAAGACTGATTCGTTCCTGTCCATTTACATTCATTACACCTGAAAGTGCCATTACGATTAGTACAGCGGCAGGTATCTTTGCAACTTTTGATTTTCCTGTTTTCTCAAAAATGATGTAGAGTATTGGCAGAACGAATAAAGTGAGCAGGGTAGCGATAATTAGTCCCCCAATAACTACCGTAGCCAAAGGTTTCTGAACCTCAGCACCTGCGCCGCTACTCAATGCCATGGGTAAAAATCCCAGAGATGCTACAAATGCAGTCATCATTACCGGACGCAAGCGAATTTTTGTTCCCATAAGTACGATTCTATTTAGATTTTTAAGTCCAGATGCTTTAAGTCTGTTGAACTCGGCGATCAGAACAATTCCGTTTAAGACTGCGACCCCAAATAATGCAATGAAACCAATTCCGGCACTGATACTAAACGGCATCCCGCGTAGTGCTAAAAAGAATATCCCCCCAATAGCAGAAAGGGGTATGGCTGTATATATAATTAAGCCGTGTTTCACTGAATTGAATGCAAAATACAGAAGTATAAATATCAGGAGGAGGGAAACTGGTACAGCAATCATCAATCTCTGCTTAGCGGCATTTAAATTCTCAAATGCACCGCCATAGGTAATGTAATATCCCGCAGGAAGATTAATCTGTTTATCAATTTTCAATTGAAGCTCATTTACAATACTTTGTACATCGCGTCCTCTTGCATTGAAACCTACAACAATTCTGCGTTTTGCATCTTCCCGCTGAATCTGATTCGGGCCATCCTTGATCTCAACCATCGCAAGTTGGTAAAGCGGAATATTGCTGCCTTGTGGGGTTGGAATTAATAAATTCTTTACATCATCCAGGTCTTTCCGCTTATCCGTATTTAGTCTCACCACAAGATTAAAACGCTTTTCTCCTTCAAAAATCAAGCCCGAACTTTGCCCTGCAAAAGCGGTATTAATTACCTTGTTTACGTCCGAAATATTAAGATTATACTGCGCTATCATCGCTCGATTGTAGTCAATAATAATCTGCGGCATACCCGTAATGGGTTCTACAAAAAGAGCTTCTGAACCTTCTATGCTGTTTACTACGCTGCCTAGTTTTTCGGCGTAAGCCGCTAAAGTATCAAGGTCTTCGCCAAAAATTTTACACACTACATCTTGCCTTGCGCCTGTCATGAGTTCATTGAAACGCATCTGGACGGGATACTGAAAACCAGCTGTTATGCCAGGCACATCTTGTAATGCTTTACCCATTTTTTCGGCCAACTCGTCAAAGGTTTCGGCCGAAGTCCAA
>CAYJAM010000087.1:0-8487 GCA_964367725.1 uncultured Sphingobacterium sp.
ACTACTCCTGTCACAAAATGGAATTATCAGGTTACTGATGCTACAGAAATTCCGGAAGTACTCAGCAAGGCTTTCTACATCGCGAGAAGTGGAAGACCCGGACCTGTTTTAATTGATATCACAAAGAATGCTCAGATACAGAAATTCGATTACAGTGGTTATACCCCATGCAATCATATCCGTAGCTACCGACCTAAGCCGCTCATCCGTAATGAATATATAGAACAGGCAGCAGCACTCATCAATCAGGCTAAAAAGCCATTTGTATTGTGGGGACAGGGTGTAATCCTTGGTGAGGCTGAATTGGAATTCAAAGCTTTCGTTGAAAAGAGTGGAATACCTTCTGCATGGACCATTCTGGGAGCCGGTGCTATCCCAACAGATCACCCATTGAATGTGGGAATGCTGGGTATGCACGGGAATTACGGACCTAACGTATTAACCAATGAATGCGATGTAATGATTGCCATTGGAATGAGATTCGACGACCGTGTAACAGGCCGCCTTGATAAGTATGCCAAACAGGCAAAGATCATCCACCTGGATATCGACCCTTCAGAAATAGATAAAAACGTACAGACTACGGTTCCGGTTTGGGGAGATTGTAAGGAGACCTTACCTGCCTTAACAGCGCTTATTCAGCAGAAGACTTATCCTGAATGGCTTCAGAAATTCAGAGATTTCGAACAGAAAGAGATCGAAGCTGTAATCAATGATGAACTGCATCCGGCTTCTGGTGAACTGACGATGGGTGAAGTGATCAGTCACTTAAATGAATTAACTCATGGCGAGGCGATCATCGTTACCGATGTAGGTCAGCACCAGATGGTAGCCTGCAGGTATGCCAAACTGAACAAAACCAGAAGTAATGTAACCAGCGGTGGACTTGGAACTATGGGATTTGCCTTACCGGCAGCCATAGGAGCAAAATTTGGAGCACCTGAGCGTACAGTTGTTGCTGTTATCGGTGACGGCGGATTTCAAATGACCCTTCAGGAATTGGGAACAATTATGCAGAGTAACATCGACGTGAAGATCCTGATTCTGAACAACAGATTTCTGGGTATGGTAAGACAATGGCAGGAGCTTTTTAACCAGCACCGTTATTCTTTCGTTGACATAGAGAGTCCTGATTTTGTTGCCCTTGCAGCTGCCTACAGAATTAAAGGAAAGAGTATTTCAGAGCGTGGGGAGATTTCATCTTCATTAAAAGAAATGCTGGAACATAAAGGATCATTCCTGCTTGAAGTGATGGTTACCAAGGAGAATAATGTATTCCCGATGGTACCACAAGGATGCAGTGTGAGTGAGATCAGATTGAAATAATAATCAGCATACAAACTGATCTGAAAAAACAGAAATTATGAGCAATCAAAACAATACAGAAAAGCCGGAAGGTAAACAGGAATTCACCATTACTGTTTACACAGAGAACCAGATTGGGCTCCTTAACCGGATTGCGATCATCTTTACCCGTCGCAAAATAAATATCCATAGTCTGAATACCTCTCCATCTGAGATCGAGAGTATTCACCGCTTTAATATTGTGGTTCAGGAAACAGAAGATGTGGTAAGAAAACTTTCAAGGCAAATTGAGAAGCAGGTGGAAGTTCTGAAAGTATATTTCAATACCAATGATGATATTATCTGGCAGGAGATGGCTCTTTATAAAGTGCCTACAGATATTATTGCAGAAAAGGCAAGTGTGGAGCGTTTACTTCGTGAAAATGGCGCCAGAGCGGTTGTGATCCGTAAGGATTATACTGTATTTGAAACTACCGGTCACAGGGAAGAAACCGATGCCCTGATCAAAATCCTTCAACCATTCGGACTCATTGAGTTTGTACGCAGTGCACGTGTAGCTATTATCAAGAACAGTGATGGCTTTAACCGTAAACTCCGCGAATTTGAAAAAGCAGAACCTGGTGAGGATGTGGTTGAAAATGAATACCTGAATAAAGGTCAGCGGATATTCACCATGTAAACTCAATAAAGAGACAATCAAAAAGTAAAATCATTAAATAAAAAACAAAAAGTAAAAAGTAAAAACAAAACAATATGGCAAAGATCAATTTCGGTGGAGTTACAGAAGAGGTAGTAACCCGCGAAGAATTCCCCTTAGACAAGGCTCGTGAAGTTCTGAAGGATGAAACTGTAGCAATTATCGGTTATGGTGTTCAGGGTCCCGGACAAGCATTAAACCTGCGTGACAATGGCATCAGAGTGATTATCGGACAGCGTAAAGATTCAAAAACCTGGGATAAAGCGATTGCTGACGGATGGGTTCCGGGCGAAACTCTGTTTGAAATTGAAGAAGCTGCTGAAAAAGGTACAATCATTCAATATCTGTTATCAGATGCCGGACAAATTGCACTTTGGCCAACAATCAAAAAATACCTTACTCCGGGAAAAGCACTTTATTTTTCTCATGGATTTGGTATCACTTACAAAGAGCAAACAGGCATTATCCCTCCTGCTGATGTTGATGTGATTTTGGTTGCTCCAAAAGGATCAGGTACATCATTACGTCGTCTGTTTTTAGCCGGTAAAGGTTTGAATTCATCATTCGCTATCCACCAGGATGCTACAGGAAAAGGCAGAACACGTGCAATTGCATTAGGAATTGGTGTTGGATCAGGATACCTGTTCGAAACTGATTTCCGTAAAGAAGTTTACTCTGACTTAACCGGTGAGCGTGGAACTTTGATGGGTGCAATCGCTGGTATCTTCGAAGCGCAGTACAATACCCTTCGCAGAAACGGACACTCTCCTTCTGAAGCATTCAACGAAACTGTTGAAGAACTTACTCAGAGTCTGATGCCATTGGTAGCAGAAAACGGTATGGACTGGATGTATGCGAACTGCTCAACTACAGCACAACGCGGTGCTTTAGACTGGAAGGGACGTTTCCGTGATGCTACCCAGCCTGTATTTGATGAATTATATGAGAGTGTAGCATCAGGTAAAGAAGCTGAGCGTACAATTAAATTGAACAGCCAGCCGGATTACCGTGTAAAACTTGAAGCAGAGCTTAAAACACTTCATGACAGTGAGATCTGGCAGGCAGGTCAGGCAGTAAGAAGTTTACGCCCTGAAAATCAACCTGAGAAGTAATAAGTAATAAGTTATAAGTAAAAGTTGTAAGTAATAAGTAGAAAGCCGGCGTGCTGAAACTTAGAACTTACAACTTATAACCTAGAACTCCATGGCAAATACATTGTTTGATAAGATCTGGAATAAACATGTGGTCAGCAGAAATGCAGGCTTCCCGGATACCTTATACATTGATGTTCACCTCATCAATAAGATAACAAGTGCGCGGGCTTTTGAGGGATTACGGAAACGAAATATATCGGTTTTCAGACCAGCACAAACGCTGGTTCTTAAAGATCCGGCTTATAGCCAGCATCTGCCAGCATCAGACCTGTCACGGTTTCAGCTTGACCTCTTCAACAGGAATTGTCTTGATTTCGGATTGGAAAAGTTTGAACAGAATCTTGTTGATCAGAACGATACTTTGATTGCATTTCCTGGACAGACCCTGGTTTTTGATCAGAATCATTCGGATGATCTGGGTGCTTTTGGGGTATTATCTATCAGTATCACTGAGTTACTGGTAGAACAGGTATTGGCAACACAATGCTTGCTGATAAACAAGCCTAAGCGAATGAAGGTAGAAGTGAATGGGAGATTGGCTAAAGGTCTTGGGGCAAAGGATATTAATCATTTCCTGCTTTCAGAAATATCTGCAGCAGAGGCAAATGGTTATTTCATTGAATATTCAGGAGATACTATTCTTGATCTGGATATGGAAGGCCGAATGGCTATCTGCAATATGAGCAGGGAAATGGGTGCTATTGGCGGACTAATTGCTCCAGATGAGACCACTTTCGAATACCTGCGCAGTAATGGAATAATGCCGGAAGGTGAAAGTGCAGAAGAAACTCTTTCATTCTGGCAAAGTCTGTATTCTGATGAGGCTTCAGTTTTTGACGAAGTTCTGGAGTTCGATGCAGAAGATATTGGTCCGGGGAATTATGGTATTGGTCTTTCCAGACTAATCCAGTCTAAACCGGCAAATGAACGGTCAGAAATGATCACCCACGATGGTGCAGCAATAATTGCAGGTTATAACGATACTGATTATCTGTTAAACCATCTGGAAAGCATTGAAGATTACGAAAGTTCAAACATTTATAAAATATTCGATGGGGCTTAAGCCTCGTCATTAAAGATCAGAGCCTCTGAATTCAGGCAAGAAATGGAGCAAAATGCTCTGTTAAAGAAAAAAATATGTTACACGACCCAAACCGCATCTATATTTTTGACACCACCTTACGAGATGGAGAACAAGTACCCGGATGTCAGTTATCTACTGTTGAAAAGATCGAAATAGGCAAAGCCCTCGAAAGACTTGGAGTAGATATCATTGAAGCCGGCTTCCCTATCTCAAGCCCCGGTGATTTTCAAAGTGTAGTCGAACTCTCTAAGGCTGTTCGTGAGCCGGTAATTTGTGCATTAACCCGTGCAAATAAAGGGGATATTGATTCGGCTGCTGCAGCCTTAAAGTTTGCCAAACGACCAAGAATTCATACCGGAATCGGAGCATCCGATAACCACATAAAATATAAATTTAATAGTACAAGGGAAGCAGTTCTTGAACGTGCTGTTGAAGCGGTGAAGTATGCCAAAAGCTTTGTTGAAGATATCGAGTTCTATGCAGAAGATGCAGGCAGAGCAGATAACGTATTCCTGGCGCAAATGGTCGAAGCTGTTATTGCAGCAGGAGCCACAGTAGTCAATATCCCCGACACAAACGGATATTGCCTGCCGGAACAATACGGTGAAAAGATTCGCTTCCTGAAAGAAAATGTAAAAAATATTGATCAGGCTATCATCTCAGTTCATTGCCATAATGATCTGGGATTAGCTACCGCCAATAGTATTGTAGGTATTCAGAATGGCGCAAGGCAGGTTGAATGCACAATCAATGGAATTGGAGAGCGTGCCGGAAATACGGCCCTCGAAGAAATCGTAATGATCCTGAAGACTCATAAAAGTCTTCATTTTACTCATCAGGTAAATAGCAAACACTTATACGAGCTGAGTGGGATGGTGAGCCGCATGATGCGTATGCCTGTTCAGCCGAACAAAGCCATTGTTGGTAAAAATGCATTTGCCCATAGCTCAGGTATTCATCAGGATGGTGTATTAAAACACCGTGAGACCTATGAAATTATCAATCCTGAAGATGTAGGTATTGACCAGTCTGAGATCATTCTTACTGCACGCAGTGGAAGACATGCCCTGAACCATCATCTTGAACGTTTGGGTTATACCATTGAACGGATCGACCTTGATCAGGTTTATGATAAATTCCTGACCATGGCTGATGGTAAAAAAGAAATCAGGGATGATGATATTCTCTTGCTTATGGGCGATAAGGCTGAGTCAAATTACAAAGACGGTCTTTCTATCAAGAGTTTGCAGGTGAGCTGCGGTGATCAGGCAAGTCCGGAGGCAACTATTAAATTGTTTTACAAAGGCACTGTCCATGAAGCTTTATCAGCAGGAAACGGACCGGTAGATGCCACGATCAAAGCAATTGAAAAGATCATAGGCAGAAGCTTCAACATCAAAGAGTTTAATATCCATGCAATTCACAGTGGCAGTGATGATGTGAGTAAAGTGGATATGCTGGTAATAAATGAAGGAAAATCCTACAAAGGCTATGGTTTCAGTACAGATATCGTGCGTGCTTCGGCAAATGCTTATCTGGATGCACTGAATAAGTTTGTATAGAAGTTGTAAGTGGTAAGTAATAAAGTTATAAGTTTAAAACGGTTAATATCTAAATACTAAGTACTCTGTACTAAATACTAAAATATATGAGCAATACATTGTTTGACAAAGTGTGGGATTCTCACGTGGTTCGTAAGATTGAAGGTGGGCCTGATGTGTTATTTATTGACCGTCACATGGTTCATGAAGTTACTAGTCCGGTGGCTTTTCTAGGTTTGAAAACCAGAGGACTTAAGGTATTGTATCCTGAGCGCACATTTGCTACAGCGGATCATAATACTCCAACTATCAATCAGCATTTACCGGTTGCAGATCCTCTTTCAGCGAATCAGTTGAAAGCACTTGAATCTAATTCAAAAGAACATGGCATCAGTTACTGGGGTTTAGGACACCAGAAAAATGGTATCGTTCACGTTGTTGGTCCTGAGTACGGGATCACACAACCTGGAGCAACTATTGTTTGTGGCGATTCACATACTTCAACTCATGGTGCCTTCGGTGCTATCGCTTTCGGAATCGGTACTTCTGAAGTTGAGATGGTACTTACTACCCAGTGCATCATGCAGCCTAAGCCAATGAAGATGAGAATCAACATCAATGGTGAATTAGGCAAAGGGGTAACACCAAAAGATGTTGCACTGTTCATAATTTCTCAATTAAGTACTTCAGGTGCTACAGGATACTTTGTAGAATATGCTGGTGAAGTTTTCGAAAACATGAGCATGGAAGGCCGTATGACGGTGTGTAACCTGAGCATCGAAATGGGTGCGAGAGGTGGTATGATCGCACCAGATGAAACGACTATCAACTACGTGAAAGGCCGCGAATTCAGTCCGAAAGGCGAAGCATGGGACAGAGCATTGGCTTATTACAATAGCCTGAAAACAGATGCTGATGCAGTTTTTGATAAGGAATATACATTTGATGGTTCTACCATTGAACCGATGATCACCTACGGAACTAATCCTGGAATGGGTATAGGCATTTCGAATGCAATCCCTAAAGCAGGAGAAGTTGAAGGCGGGGCTGCAACATTTGCCAAATCATTAAACTACATGGGTTTCCATGAAGGTGAGGCAATGATGGGAAAACCGGTTGATTATGTATTCATCGGCAGCTGTACAAACGGCAGAATTGAAGATTTCAGAGCTTTTGCTTCCATTGTAAAAGGAAGAAAGAAAGCAGATAATGTTACCGCATGGCTTGTTCCCGGATCACATATCGTTGAAAAACAAATTCAGGAAGAAGGATTATTGGATATTTTCACTGAAGCTGGATTTACTTTGCGTCAGCCGGGTTGTTCTGCATGTCTGGCTATGAATGATGATAAAATCCCGGCAGGAAAATATGCTGTAAGTACCTCGAACAGAAACTTTGAAGGACGTCAGGGTCCGGGTTCCAGAACTATGCTGGCAAGTCCGCTGGTAGCAGCTGCTGCTGCAGTAACAGGAGTAGTAACAGATCCTAGAACATTAATCCAATAACAGGCGAAATTTCGCATAAAGACATCAAAATGGCTTACGATAAATTCAACATATTAAGAAGTTCTGCAGTTCCATTGTCAATTGAGAATGTGGATACTGATCAGATCATTCCTGCCCGCTTCTTAAAAGCAACAGAACGTGTAGGATTCGGGGATAACCTTTTCCGCGACTGGAGATATAATTCAGACAACAGTCCGAAAGCAGATTTCGTCCTGAACAACTCACTTTACAGTGGCAAGATTCTGGTTGGAGGAAAGAACTTTGGTTCTGGTTCATCCAGAGAGCATGCGGCATGGGCAATTTATGATTATGGTTTCAGATGTGTGGTGTCCAGCTTCTTTGCAGATATCTTCAAAGGTAACTGCCTGAATATCGGAGTTTTACCGGTACAGGTAAGTCCTGAGTTTGCCGATAAGATCTTTCAGGCGATTGAAGCAGATCCTAAAACAGAACTAGAAGTGAATTTGCCGGAGCAGACGATCAGTATTCTGTCTACAGGAGAAAAAGAATCATTTGACATCAGCTCATACAAGAAAAGCAATATGCTCAATGGCTTTGATGACATTGATTATCTGGTAAATATCAAGCCGGAAATACAAGAATTTGCATCCAACCTGCCGATATAACAAAAAACCATACAAATGGGAAAGAAGAAAATAGAAATAATGGATACAACACTCCGTGATGGTGAACAAACCTCAGGGGTGTCGTTTTCTATTTCAGAAAAACTTACCATCACTCAGCTTCTCCTTGAAGAACTCAGGGTTGACCGGGTTGAGGTGGCATCAGCACGGGTGTCGGAGGGTGAGTTTGCTTCAGTAAAAGCCATTATGGATTGGGCAAATACCCATGGCCATACTGATCAGATTGAGGTACTTTCATTTGTAGACCAGGGAGTTTCAATTGATTGGATGGCTAAAGCGGGTGTAAAGGTCCAGAACCTTCTAACCAAAGGGTCTTTAAACCATTTGAAACATCAACTGAAAAAGACTCCCGAACAACACTTCGCTGAAATTGCTGAGATCTTTACATTAGCAGCAAAGCACGGCATTTCAAGTAATGTTTACCTTGAAGACTGGAGTAATGGCATGCGCAATTCTCCGGAATATGTTTTTCAGTATCTTGATTTTCTTGCCGGGCAGCCGGTAAAAAGGATACTGTTACCCGATACCCTTGGAGTATTGACACCTTCTGAAACCTT
>CAYJAM010000088.1:0-8443 GCA_964367725.1 uncultured Sphingobacterium sp.
ACTATCAAAAATTGTAATTACAGCATACCAACAAAAAGTCAAAAGAATTAAAAACGATAAAAAAATAGGCAGATAAAGCGATTTAGCCATTCAATAATAATTTAAACTATGAATTTCTACTTGAATTGATTGAACCTCATTTTTAAAATTATTTGGTATATTTAATAAACAAAAAACAAAAGGTTATGAAAGCAAACATGGGTAATACCGACAAAATCATCAGAATTCTGGCAGCAATTTTAATCGGAGTTCTTTATTTCATGCAATTAATTTCAGGAACACTTGCAATTGTGCTTTTAATTGTCGCAGGAGCATTCATTATAACAAGTTTTATGAGTTTTTGCCCATTGTATTTGCCTTTTGGACTATCTACTGTCCAGAAAGAGAAGAAATAGACTTTTAACAAATGAATTATTGCTCAGATTGTTAAAAAGGCAAGTCTGATTGACTTGTTTTGCCTGATTTAGGAAAGGCAAATAGATTGATCCTGGAGGATCAATTTTTACTCCGAAAGGAGTTATTAATTCAAAAAATTGAAACAAAATATAAGCTATTAACGAATAAACCCATTAAAAAAACGGCAAAAATAAGGTATTTAATTTATGAGCAGTAATCAGCATTTTTTAAGACTATGGGAAGAGGGACGAACGAGATTTTCAAAACTGTTAACAGAAATCAGAGAGGAAGATCTGAAAAAAACACTGGCTCCTGCTCCTAACTCTGCTGGTTTCTTAATCAGACATATTGCAGATGTAGAATTATTGTTCGCCAAAAATGTATTTAAAACAGAGGGTATTCAGGTACATGCCCAAACCATTATCGACCAGAGAGACACAGGAGAATGGGTCAATTTAAAAGATCTGCTGGAATATAATGCAAAAGCTTACGAAGGATTAAAGACAGCAATTTCAATCCAGAATGATGATGCCTGGGAGGATCCGATTAACACAAAAGAATTTGGCACCAAAACCAAATCTGAAGCCCTTGGCCGGATCATTACACATACTGCATACCATGCAGGACAGTTGGCCATTATTTTAAAATATGGTCATTAAACTATTCCAAAAACATTCTTAATTTGCGAAAACTGATATTTCAGAATTAAGAATTTTACAATTAATTTAAGCTCTCATTAATGAATTCCAAACAGATCTATGTCACCAAGATGTCGGGTGAGAAGGCATTATTTGACGAAGAAAAGCTAAGAAATTCATTAAAACGTTCAAGGGCTGAGGATGACGTCATTGATAAGGTAATAGAAAAAGTTAAGACGGAACTAAGGGATTCCATTTCGACGAAAGAAATTTACCGTATGGCTTTTGCCCAGCTTCGTAAGAATTCTTCGCACTCTGCAGCCCGGTATAAACTGAAACAATCTATCCTTGAATTAGGTCCAACCGGTTTCCCTTTCGAGGACTATATCAGTGAATTATTGAAATTTAAAAACTATCGAACAGAGGTAGGAAATATAGTTGAAGGACATTGTGTAAGTCACGAGATAGACATTATTGCAGAACGGGACGATCGGCACATCCTGCTTGAATGTAAATTTCACAGCGACCAGCGTCGTTTTTGCGATGTTAAAGTGCCACTATACATCCATTCGAGATTCATGGATGTAGAACAGGAATTAAAAAAGAATGCCGGGCATAAGGATACTATATTTATTGGCGGACTGGTTACAAACACCCGCTTTTCGAGTGATGCACTTAAGTACGGTCTTTGTATGGGAATGTATTTGCTAAGCTGGGATTATCCGGCAGGAAAAAGTTTAAAATCCCTGATTGACCAATCGGGTTTACACCCTTTAACCAGCCTGCTCACATTAAGTAAATTTGAAAAACAACAATTGCTTGATAAAGGAATCATATTATGTAAAAACCTGATTGGTAAGGAAAAAGTCCTGAAAGAAATTCAAATATCAGAGACCCGAATAGAAAAAATTATTTCCGAAGTTGAAGACCTCTGTAACCGCCTTAAAGAATAAAGCATCAGAATTAACTTAATTTTTAATAATCCGCCCGTCTTCCATCTCTATAATGCGGTGAGTACGAGCTGCAAACTCATTATCATGGGTCACGATGAGTAATGATTGATTATACACCTCTGCCAGTTCCTGAAAGATATTGAAAACAATTTCGCTATTTTTTTTATCAAGATTTCCGGTTGGCTCATCCCCCATTATGATCAGGGGATCGTTGATAAGGGCACGGGCAATTGCCACACGCTGTTTTTGCCCCCCTGAAACCTGATTTGGTTTTTTTAAGGCTTCAGATTCTATACCAAGAATTTTCAGTTTCTCGTAGGCTCTGTGTTCCACTTCTGCTTCTGAGTACTTTCCCAATTTCAAGCCCGGAAGCATCACATTTTTCAAAACAGAGAATTCATTCAACAGATAATGAAACTGAAAAACAAAGCCTATTTTCTCATTTCTAACCATCGCAAGCTCGGCTTCCTTTTTGTTCCTCATACTATCACCATCAATGAAAATATCTCCCTCATAGTCGGTATCCATAGTTGAAAGAATATACAGTAAAGTCGATTTTCCACATCCCGATTTACCGATAACGGAAACAAAATCGCCCCTGTTAACTGAAAAGCTTATCTCCTTGAGTACCTGATAGGTAATTGGATCGTGAAAGTACTTGGTAACACTTTTGGCCTCGAGAATTTTCTGATCCATTTTATTTGCCTCTTATAATAATTACAGGATCAATTTTACTGGCTTTACGGGAAGGGAAGTAACCTGCTAAATAGGTCGTAACAATTGAAAAAACCGCTCCAATGACATAAAATATAGGACTATAGTTAACAGGATATGTTTTTATTGTTGGCAATGAGGGCGTATTGAAAGGAACCTGATCAATCAATGCAGATAGACCGAAACCGAAAATCAGTCCGAGAATACCTCCGAAAATACCAATACTTAGCGCAATGGTGATAAATATCCGGTTCACATCCTTCCCAGAAAAGCCAGTTGCCTTCAAAATTGCGATTGAATCCATCTTCTCATAAATCATCATATTCAGGATATTATAGATACCAAAGCCTGCTACAATCAATAAAGTAATTCCCACAGAATAGGAAATTATGGTTCGGACAGAACTTCCCGTTTCGAATTGAGAATTGGCTGTTTGAATGTCAATAGCTTCCAGATCAAATAAATTCTGATATTCCAATGCCATTGCCGGAGCCAGAGTGATATCTTTCAACTTGACCTGAATATCTGTGATATAAGAACCCGACTCTGCCAAAAGTTTCTGCGTGGTGGTTATTGAGGCATAACTTTGTGTATTGTCAATATCCTGCAATCCAGATTGAAAAAAACCTACAACTTTTAATGGCATTCGTTCCCCTCTGGATGTTGTAACCTGAATTACATCTCCTATCTCGGCAAGCATCTTTTCTGATAATCCTTTTCCAAGAATTATACTGTTTGGGGTATTTTTAAGATCCACATAATTCCCCTCTGTCACGTAATTCTGAAATAAAAATAATTTATTCTCTGCTTCTACATCTATGCCATTTATTGCCCCAGCCAAATCAATGGCTCCAACATTATAAAATACCTGTGTAGCAATTTTAGGTGCAATGCCAAGAATACGATCATCCTTCTTCAGATAATTCATAATTGCAGCATTGTTATAAATTTCGAGGCGCTCTTTTTTGGGCTTTACCTTACTGATAAAATTATAATGATCCCTGTATTTTTCTGATAGGCTAACCGGTTGCTGAGCCGAAGGTTTAATCTCATTATACAAGCGGATATGTGGTGTCCGGTTAATAATTAAACCATCAAGCAGATCATTTAAACCGGACATAAAGCTGAGCAGGCTGATAAACATTGTGATACTAAAAGTAACACCGATTGCAGCAACCAATGTCTGTTTCCAGCGGGCAAGCAATAATGAACGGGAAACGTCGGCTATCAGTTTGTAATTCATAATTCAGGCTTTAGCAACTCATCATCCGACTTGATTCCGGATAGAATTTCTACCTTTTGATAATCTTTCAAGCCCGTTTTTACCACAACGGTATCACCATCGCTTTTTAAAACCAGAGAGTCTTTGAGTAAATAAGTTCTTGGGATAAGCAATGCTCCCGACTTCTCCTGAATTATTATGTTAGCTTCAAACGTGATATTGGGATAAATCTGCGCAGGCTTTTGAATAAATTCAGCCTCAACCAAAAAGGTTTTATTTCTTTCATTCATCAGCGGATTGATACGGCTTACCACTGCCTCGAATACCTTCCCCTTATAACTGTCCAGATTAACTAATACCTTTTGCCCGGTTCTGACCAGCAGAATATCATTCTCATCAACCTGCATCTCCAGTGTAAACTTATCTGCAGATCCAATTACTGCAACAGGAGTTTGAGGACTAACGATCTCGCCCTTCAGTTTATAAATAGTATAGACAATACCATCAATTTCACTTTTTAAAGTATAATCGTTGGCAAGTGTTTGAGAAATCGAAAGACTTTTCCGGGCCTGAGATGCTGCAAAATTAAGCTGCCGTTTCAGGTCATTATACCGAATTAATGCTGAATTATATGTGTTTTTTGAGTTTTGCCAGGCCAGTTCACGCTGCTCCAGGTCAACCTTCGTCCCTACTTGCTGTTCCCATAGATTTTTCTGCCGGTAAAATAATGCGGAATCATTTCGCATCTTATTTCGTGTAAATTCAATCAAAGATGCTGCTTCATTAAGTTTACCCTGATTCGCAGAAAGGGCATTATAATCAGAGAAAATCCTGGCATTTTCTGCATTCAGCTTTTGAACTTCATTTGAAATTGTCAGAATTGGATCACCCTTTTTTACTGTATCACCCTCAACAACAAAAATTTGATTAACAATTCCGCTAACTGAAGCATAAGCCTGGTACTGGTCCTGACTTTTCAATACTCCGGATGCATAGACTGATTGAGATATAGATTCAATGGTCGGTTTGATGGTTTCTACTGAATCTCTACAGGAAAAAAGAACTATTGATAATAGAGCTAAAAATCTGATGTTCATTGACATAAATTATAATCACAAAGCTACAGCTAAAATAAACATAAGAATATGACGGAGGTCTCTTATTTAAATTAGTTTCATTCTTCTTTCAGTTTCCGGAATCCCCGGCATTCCCTTTTATGTTTAAAATTAAGCCTTTCATTTAGTTCCAATGGAAATACTATATCTTCATACTATAATATTGCTATTTATAAAAATGAACTGGCTGATTATTTTTGAAACCATCTACCTGCTTGTTCTTATACTGGTTTGCTTCCGGATTATTTATGATACCCGAACAAACTCCAAAAGTCTGGCCTATCTCCTATTTGCAATTTTCGTTCCGTTTTTGGGTATAATATTCTATTTCACATTTGGTATAAACTACCGAAACCGGAAGATGTATAGTAAAAAGTTAACAGAAAATAGTGAGTTATCGGATAAGCTGCGTGAAAAGATCTATCAGTATTCCAAACAAACTTTTAATCTTAGTGATGCCACTGTTCAAAGTAATGAAGAACTGGCAAATTTGATTTTAAATGATACAGAAAGCCCATTAACTTCTGATAATTCAGTAAAACTGATTGTAAATGGAGAGAACAAATTTCCTGATGTAATTGAAGCTTTAAAAAATGCAAAAAAACATATACACATAGAATACTATATTTTTGAAGATGATCATATTGGGCAGGAGATTGAGCAGATTCTGATCCAAAAAGTCAGGGAAGGAATTCATGTCCGTTTTATCTATGATGATTTTGGTAGTCGTGCCATCCGCAAAACGATGGTGCCCAGGATGAAATCAGAAGGAATTGAGGCTTTCCCCTTTTTCAAAATTCACTTTATTACACTTGCCAACCGATTGAATTACAGGAATCATCGCAAAATAATTGTAATTGACGGAATAACGGCATTTATAGGAGGAATAAATGTTTGCGACAAATATATCAATGATAAAAAACAGCCCAATAAGCTTTATTGGAGGGATACACATTTCAGAATTGACGGGCCGGGGGTACAATACCTGCAATACCTGTTCCTTTGCGACTGGAACTTTTGTGCTTCACTTAAGCTGGAACCCAATGATGAGTTTTTTCCACCATTGGATTCCATCCCTGCTAAAGGAAAGAAAATTGTTCAGATTGCAGCTAGTGGTCCGGATTCTTCGAGTCCTGTGATATTGTATTCAATTCTTCAGGCGATCAATCTTGCTACCGAAGAAATTCTAATCACCAGCCCATATTTTATGCCTAATGATAGCTTGTTGGATGCCCTCTGCATTGCCGCAATGGGAGGTGTAAAAGTGAAAATTCTGGTACCAATGAAGTCTGATTCCGGATTTGTCGACTATGCAGTAAGGTCATACTATTCGGATCTGTTAAAGGCAGGAATAGAGATATACCAGTACACTAAAGGCTTTATTCATGCAAAAACAATGGTTTGCGATGCTAAAATAGCCATGGTCGGAACCGCCAATATGGACTCAAGGAGCTTTGATCTCAATTTTGAAGTTAGCGCCATTGTTTATGATAAACAAGTAGCGAATGAGTTATCTGCATTATTTTATGATGACTTGAAAGATTCTGAAATATTGAATGAAACCGAATGGGCTAAAAGATCAGGTATAAAAAAATTTATGGAGAAAGCAGTCAGGCTTTTTTCTCCACTTCTTTAGGAAGAATCTGGCATCTGAACCTTTATACAATTCAATAGAAATTGACAGCCTCATTACAATTTCCCCAATACCAATTTCACCCTTTACAGATATTAAAACGAAATTTGCACCATGCCGCAATCAGGATGGAATTTCCTTAGAACCGATTATTCCAATGAACCAATAGCGCTGAAATAATGAAAAATCTGATATGGAATTAGGCCTCTATACTTTTGCTGATATGCTTCCTGATGATACCTCAAGAAGCAAAAACACCCATCAGCGTATTAATGATCTGCTTGAAGAAATTGAACTTGCCGACCAGCTTGGGCTTGACGTGTTTGGCATAGGTGAGCATCACCGGCCTGACTATGCGGTATCTTCTCCGGCAATTATTCTTGCAGCAGCAGCCGTCAGAACCAAAAGAATCAAGTTGAGTAGTGCAGTTACTGTGCTTAGCTCGGATGATCCTGTCAGGGTATTTCAGGATTTCGCAACGATAGATCAGTTATCAGGAGGCCGGGCAGAGATTATGGTGGGCAGGGGTTCATTTATTGAGTCCTATCCTTTATTTGGACATAGTCTGCAGGATTATGATGAGCTTTTTTCAGAAAAACTGGATCTGCTTCTGCAAATTAATCAACAGGAAGTACTCAGCTGGCATGGCAAACACCGTCCATCATTTGACAATCGGGGGATTTATCCACGTCCTTACCAGCCTTCACTTCCGGTTTGGATCGCAGCGGGCGGTACTCCTTCATCCGCAGTCAGGGCAGCTAAACTGGGTCTTCCGCTGGCATTGGCTATTATTGGCGGCATGCCAGAACAGTTTGTCGGCTTCATTAATCTGTACCGTCAAACTGCAGAAAAGAGTGGTATGAAACCTGCAGATTTGCAAATAGGAATTAACTCACATGTTTATATCGCAGACAACTCTCAACAAGCATCCGATGAATTGTATCCATCTTATGCCACAATGATGAACCGTATCGGACAGGAACGCGGCTGGTCGCCATTAAGCCGGCAGCAATTTGAATATTCCCGATCAGCAAAAGGAGCCTTACTGGTAGGGAGCCCGCAGGAAGTAATTGATAAGATCCTCTATGAACATGAACTCTTTGGAAATACTCGTTTTCTGGCTCAGATGAGTATGGGAGATATGCCTCATAAGAACATCCTGAAATCGATTGAATTATATGGCTCAGTGGTGGCACCAGCGGTAAGAAAGGCGCTTGGGAAATAAGGTTTATTCTATAATCGCCTTACATTTTCTTCTTCTCAACTAATTCATGATATTTCAGGTACTGAGGCAGCGCTGCTGAGCCATACCATTGAAAAAGTTCAGCATCAAGCAATTTTGACTGAACAGCCGGATCTGAATCAACCAAAAGCCTGCCCTCTTCAAGACTGGGCGCATTCAAAATAAATATGCCCCGGTAGTTTTTGTCGTTCTTCTTCATCGGACCGGCAACGATCAATTTACCGGAATCTGCCAGGCGTTTAATATTTTGCATATGACCCATAAACAAACTATCGCTGATCTTTTTCTCAGGACTATAGCTTCCAGTTTTAAGAATAACAAATACATACATTTTCATGCCATAATCATCCCCGCCAAGAGATTTGGCTAAAACCTGATCATACTTGGGATTATCGCTTTGCCCGAATACTAACAAAGCAGAAAATATTAAAACCGCCGTAAATAGTGTGCTCTTCATAATTAAAAATTTAAGATTTTTGTAAGCGCATCTAGATTTATATTATTCAAAATAATGTAATTTCAGATCAGA
>CAYJAM010000089.1:0-4835 GCA_964367725.1 uncultured Sphingobacterium sp.
AGGAAATTTTGCAAATCAGTATGCAGGAATATCTTGTACCCGAGTTGGCGAAGATATTGTAAGTGCGGGTCTTGCTGTTAAAATAGTAACGCGTGTTAGTGATGGCATGAGTCTGGAAGCAGCTTCACAAAAATCATTTCAGGAACTTAAACTTAGTGATGGTTTTGCCGGAATAATAGGGATTTCGGCAAATGGAGAACTATACCATTGCGATTCACATCCCTATATGGTATGGGCAGCTTATGATGGCAAACTATCGGTTTTTCCCTGATCTTTTTATTAGCATGTAATTTTAAAAATCTTTGTACGTTTGAGATTGATAACCAATATGATATGTCCGGGGATTGAGAGTTTTATACTTTCAAAACCATAAGCAGGCAACTTTACATGAGTCTCAGGTCAATTTTATTATCATTGCTCTTATTGAGTATTTCTGTCGACAGGGGTATCGCAGGATTTGTTCGCTGGGATGACAGGATAGGTACTTTACCTTACTGGAGTATTATTTCCAAAATTTCGAAGCCCGATTCTCTGAACAAGGAGCTTACTAAACAAAGGACCTCATCCGGAATCGTTGCGATAAAGGAACATCTCTATACACTTGAGTTCCGTAAACAATTAATTTCATCCGATAATATACCCCATGTTTTTCCCACATCAGCAGGGGTTTATAATGGAAACCTAAAATCTGATTCCCTGAGTGCATATGATCAGCTTCTTTTTCTTACCAGAAATCTGGGGGATCGTAACGCGGAGGCAGGAGTATTGAATTCTTATGCGGTAAGTCATGCCTTGAATGGAAAGATGGATGATGCTGTTCGTTTATTAAATGAAGCAATAGTTTTGAATCTGGAAATCAACAATAAGGCAGCAGTCAGAAATAATTATTTGACACTACAAAGAATAAACAGATACAGAGGGAATCTAAGTGAGGCCTTAAAATACAATGAGGCAATAATAATGATTGACCTGAACACAAAAAATAACAGATTCCTTGCAGAAACATATATGGATCATGCCGAGATCCTCACAAGTCAGAAGAGTTTCACTGAAGCAGAATCGCTTGTTCTTAGAAAGGCTTTGCCTTTATATTATTATGGTTTGAAAGATAAGACCGGCACAATCCGCTGTTATGATCAGCTTGCTGATACTTATTATCAACAGAAAAAATTTACACAAGCGAAATGGTTTTATATTCAGTCGAATATGCTGGCCAGGAAGATAAATAGTCCTTTAGAAATTGTAAACTCACTCATCAACCTTGCACATGTCAAAATGTCAATTGGTGATTACGAGCTTGCTTTGCTGGATTATAAAGAGGCAGAACAGTTGTCCGTTAAAAACAGGTATACCAATAAGTTGATGGAATTAAAGAGTGACCTTGCTGATGTTTATAACAAACTCGGAAACTCGGGGGCTGCAAGTTCTGCTTTTTCGGAGTTTAAAGTCATGAAAGAGACATTTTTGAGAACGATTCAATAATGGGAATGATGTATTTTGTTCGCTGATTCCATTTTTTAGGTATATTATGATCCGAAAATTTAAAATACATAAACATGTTACATGGACTAAGCCTTTTTTCGGGCTTTTCCGTATTTATATTTAATTTTTGGTACCAAATTAGATACCGTATATTCTGAAATGAAGTTAAAATCAGTTAAAGAGATGTTAAAGAGATTATGCCTGGCCTTATTCATTGTATCAGCATTAGCTTGTCAGGCCGACCCGAGGATTAGTATAATTGTTTCAGAAAGTGATCTGAAACCCGAGCTTCAACAATCTGTTGTAGCGAAATCACTTGTTGAGCTCATGGAAAATTTTCACTATCAGAAAGTAGTAGTCGATGATGCTTTTTCGTCAATAGTATTTGATGAGTATTTAAAAGCATTGGATAACGGAAAAAGCTATTTCCTGCAAAGCGATATTGCTGATTTTGAAAAATATCGGTTGACTATGGACGATGATCTGCGTTCAGGCGATCTGAGTGTGCCTTTTTACATCTTTAATGTTTATCAGAAGAGATATAATGATCGCGTGGCCTTTGCCTTAAAAGAAATAGATAAAAAGTTCGATTTTACAATTAATGAAAGTTATACCTACGACCGTGAGAAACTCCCATGGCTTAAATCTGAAGCTGAATCAAATAACCTCTGGTCGAAGCGTGTTAAATATGAAATGCTTAACCTCAAAGTTACCGGTACTGATGAATCAAAAATTAAGGAGACTCTGAAAAAGCGTTATGAGAATTTGGTTTCTCAATCTACAAAGTTCAATAATCAGGATGTCTTCGGGATTTTTATGAACTCATTTACCGGAACGGTTGATCCGCATACCAATTATTTTGTGCCAAATAGGGCACAGGAGTTCAATGAAGATCTTGCCCGTACTTTTGAAGGCATAGGAGCAAGATTACAGCTTGAAAATGAAGTGGTTAAGATCGCAGAAATTATCCCTGGCGGACCGGCCTTTAAAGCTAAAACGCTTGAAGTGAATGATCGTATTGTGGCGGTTGCGCAGGGTAAAGATGGCGAATTTGTGGACGTGATCGGCTGGCGACTGGATGTTACTGTGACAAAAATTAAAGGTCCAAAGGGGACGATTGTTCGTTTGAAAGTAATTCCGGCAGGACAGGAATTATCCGCAACACCTAAAATAGTTGAGCTGGTTAGAGATAAGGTTGTGCTTGAAGATCAGTCGGCAAAGCGAACTATAAAAACCGTAACACAGGATGGTAAATCTTATAAGATTGGCATTATCCAGATTCCTGCATTCTATGCTGATTTTAAAGCTATGCAGGCAAGGGATCCTAATTATAAGAGCACCACACGTGATGTGAAGCTTCTGCTTGATACCTTAAAGCGGGAAAATGTGGATGCCGTGGTGATTGACCTGAGAAGCAATGGTGGCGGATCTCTCCCTGAAGCTATCAGTCTCAGTGGTTTATTTATAAAATCCGGGCCTATAGTTCAAGTACGAGACAGAAGAAATAATGTTGAAATTGAGGAAGATGAAGATCCGGGGATTGCCTGGACTGGTCCTTTAGGGGTATTGCAGGATCGTTTCAGTGCATCAGCATCTGAGATTTTTGCAGGAGCTATTCAGGATTATGGACGTGGAATTATTATTGGTAACCAGTCATATGGTAAAGGAACTGTTCAGCAGGGAATAGACATGGGAAGGGTGATTGGTACCGCTGATAAATTAATGCTTAAAGCTGCACAGACTGCAGGTAACAAATCGGGTGGTGCTACTGTTGGTGCAAATGCACCTGAATTCGGGCAGATCAATTTGACTATGGCTAAGTTCTATAGGGTAAATGGCAGTACAACCCAACATAAGGGCGTAGTTCCTGATATTGAACTCCCAACAGTTTTCCCTAAAGATAAATACGGCGAGAGTTCTGAGCCGCGGGCACTTCCATGGGATACCATTGCTCCAAGTAAGTATTCATTAGTTGCTAACCTGGATGATGTAAAAGGCAAATTGCTCAGCATGCATAAGGAACGTATGAAAACCTCACTGGGTTATCAGAATCTGCAGCAGGATATAGCAGAATTTGCTAAACGCGAGGCTGAAACTTCCATCACCCTTAACGAGGTACAGTTGAAGAAGGAACGCGATGATCAGGAAGCAAAAGTTTTGTTAAGAGAGAACCAGAGGCGCGCTGCCAAAGGCTTGCCACCATTGAAAAAGGGTGAAGCCAAACCTAAAGATGATGTTGATTTTATTCGCGATGAAGGTCTGCAGATAATGGCAGATTACATTAAGATCAAGTAAGGAAGCAGGAAGCCCCTGTTATTTGACAGGGTAAATATTAAGCTTAACCTGAATTCGTTTTAAAATGATTCTGGGGTAAATTTAGGTTGAAGATTTTCTATTATTTTAGAAAGCAGGGCCTGTGATTCTTCGGTCCATCTGGTCCCGTGTTCTGCCCTAGTTTTTTGCAACAGATTTAGTAGATATCATGAAATTCAGTATTGCAAAAAAGCTAGAGCTGACACCCGGGTTTATTTCAAATGGCAAATGGTCCTTTTGCCTGGCTGCCCATTCCAATGAAAATCAGAACTGCTCAAAATAAAACTTGCCGGAGGAAGTATCTTCCGGCTATTCGCCTGTGGTCGGTGTTATCACCGACCAATAATATGATCGTGCTTGGTACGGTGAGAACACCGACCAGAGGGGAATTTCCAATTGTTAATCTCTGTATTCTGTGAAAAAAACCTTACCTCCCAGCTTAATTTCGCTAATATGTTTAAAGTTTGGCTGGAGAATGCTCTTGGAGTAGCTAAGAACTATTTTTTTTCCAATCAAGCTTTCTCGCAAATGCTGTAATTCAAATTTTTCCAACCCCCGATTAATGTAATAAAGGGTGTCATTGGCTTCTAACTTGAACGTCAGGTCGTAATCACCTCCTTTTCCGCCGGTAGTTACATCAACAAGCTTCCCGGAAATTGTTATAGAGTTTTCCTTCGATATGTCTATCACACAGGACGAAGCTGTGAGGATGCATATTAAGGTTAGGGTGAGCCATGATTTCATATCCTCTTCGTTTTCATACTAAAGATAAAACTAATATGGAAGTAAAAAACATGCATTCAGGAATTTGTAACTCCCTTGCTGGTGCACGCGTGCTGCGCGTTCCATGTAGTAAATTTAGAAGCACACGCGACACGCCTAAGCCAGCGGGGAGATACCACTCAGATTCCGGCGAAGGCCGGAATCTCCCTATTCCACCCCTCGAATTGTCATTCCAGCGAAAGCTGGAACCTCCTAAACTCAGGAATTCCATTTCAAGCTTTACCCGAACAAAGTGGTTATTAACCCTCTCCTTTTCC
>CAYJAM010000089.1:4845-7017 GCA_964367725.1 uncultured Sphingobacterium sp.
ACCTCCTAAATCTCATGAAATTCCGTCTCTCACTATTCCACCCCTCGAATTGTCATCCGATAATTATCGGATCCAGCGAAGGCTGGAACCTACTAAACTCATGAAATTGCGTCTCAAGCTTTCCCGGGAAACTAGTGAATTAGAAATGTCGGCATACGCACAATGTCATTGTTTAATGATAGGGAGGTTCCAGCCTTCGCTGATTGGATCATTAAGAAATGTTGCCTGAGGTTCTCGCCTTCGCGAGAATGACAAACTTTGTTAGAGGGCGAGGAGATTCCAGCCTCCGCTGGAATCGAAATGCGGAATCCTCTCCAAATGATGAAGCAAAGGCAGGTTTGATATTTGTAAATGAGATCTCAAGTAGTTTCAAGTGAACTCAACAAAGAGGTTACAAAGCGACTTTTGGATTAAATGAATATAAGACTAAATTAGCGCCATTATAAAGCAAAATTCTATTTCAGACATGACCCTTCAGTATAGATCTTTTTGGATAATTTCAATCATGTTGACTTTATCACTTGATGCTGAAGCTCAGGAAAATCGAACCCAATCACAAGTCGCAAACCGACCTGTTGTTCAAGCCAAATTATCTACCGCAGACCCAATTGTTGACGGTAAAATAATAGGCGATTCATTTTGGGAAAGCATAGAACCCATTGGTGATTTAACACAGATCAAACCTAATGTCGGTTCTCCTGCAACCGAAAAGACAGTAATAAGGATTGCCTATACTGATAAAATGTTTTATATATCAGCTATCTGTTACCATACTGATCCAAAGGCAATAGTAGTTTCTGACTCAAGAAGAGATGCTGATCTGACGGATGATGATAGTTTTCTGTTTATCCTCGATACCTATAATGATACTCAAAATGGCTTTTTATTCGGGACCAATGCAGATGGCATGGAATACGATGCCCAAATTGATAATGAAGGCAAAGGCAGTAATAATACCAATCGTCAGCATGGAGGTGTAATCGTTGGTATAAACTTAAACTGTGATGCAGACTGGGATGAGAAGACTCATATCGGTGATTACGGCTGGAGCGCAGAGTTTGCCATTCCATTGCGTTCATTGAGATTTACAGCAGGAGAAAACCTGGTTTGGGGTATTAATTTTGAAAGGAACATCAGCAAAACCACTGAAACCGCATACTGGGCAACAATTCCAATAGGTTTTGATCTGAAGAGATTATCGTTGGCAGGCAAATTGCAGGGATTAAACCTCAAAAATCCGGGCAATTTCAAAATATTTCCATATGTGCTTACTCAGGCAGTTAACAACAGGTCAGTAGTGCCTGATAAAACTGATACCAATGTTGAGGCAGGAATGGATTTGAAATATAGTGTAACGCCAAGTCTGACATTAGACTTAACCTATAACACTGATTTTGCCCAGGTAGAAGTAGATGATGAGCAAGTGAATTTGGACCGGTTTAACTTATTTTTTCCAGAAAAGAGGCCATTTTTCCTCGAAAATGCAGGTCAGTTTACAGTTGGAAGTCCGGGTGAAGTAGATTTATTTTTTAGTCGTAAGATTGGTATTAGCGAGGATGGTAATATTATACCGATCACAGGAGGAGGACGACTTTCAGGTAAAATTGGGCAAACCAACGTGGGATTATTAAGCATGTTCACAGATGATGTTCAAAGTCTGGGAATTGATAAGAACAGCTATAACATGGCCCGGGTAAATCACGATTTTCCCAAACACAGGTCTTCCATAGGTGGGGCATTTATAAACAGAACTGGAATGGGCGATGGCAATGGTGATTACAATCACGTAATGGCGGTAGATGGGAAATGGGGTTTGGGCCAGAAGGCACAAATCACCGGGTTTTTAGCAAAAAGTGCAACTCCTGGAATTACCGAGTCTGATCATTCCTATAAACTTCAGTTCAGTTATAATTGGTTAAGATGGGAACTTAGAGCTGCATACACTGAATTAGGTGAAGGATTCAATCCGGAAGTAGGTTTTCTTCAAAGGAGTGCTTTCAGAAAACCTGAATTTTTTATCCAGCACAGGTGGAGGCCGAATAATTTATTGAATCTAATGGAACTCAGGCCTCATATCTCCTTTAGACAATATTCTGACTTTAAAGGAAATTTAGTTACAAGTTACCTCCATATTGACAATCATTGGGTCTGGAAAAGTGGGCTTGAAATCCA
>CAYJAM010000089.1:7027-8393 GCA_964367725.1 uncultured Sphingobacterium sp.
TGGAATAAATTATACCACAGAAGGGGTTGTACAGGATTTTAATTTATCAGGGGTATTAGTTCCAAAAGCAACATACAAACACAATGAGATGCAAGTGGTTATGATAACCAATCAGAACAAAGCAGTTTCATTGAATGCACGAACTATTATAGGAGGATATTTTGGAGGAGATCGGATAGCGACAACAGCAACTGTAAAAGCCAGAGTTGGAGATAAGTTAAACTCATCTGTTATTGTAAATCACAATATATTAAATCTGCCAAATGGGGAATTGAAAGCTATTGTACTTGGGAATCGTCTGGCATACTCTTTTACCCCCCGTATGTTCGTTCAGAGTTTAGTTCAATATAACAACAGGTCGAGAATAACTTCTGTTAATGCACGGTTTGGCTGGCTTCAAAATGCCAACAATGGTTTATTTGTGGTAGTCAATATTGTAAAAGATAAAGATCTGTTTGACCTGCTGGATACCCGTAGCCTGACCTTGAAATACACGCGTAGTTTTGATTTATTGAGTTTGTAAAGATTCATGCTGGCAATGGACTAGCGAGTCTATAAGGTGATTATAAAATGCTTCTCAACTCTCCTTTAGATTTTTCAAATTTTACCCCAGCCATGCCAAAGTATAAATAGCACTAAACTCAATACCTTGTCATTGCGAGGAGGCACGACGAAGCAATCTCATTATTGCAGGAGATTGCTTCGCTGCGCTCGCAATGACAAGAGGCTGCGTTCGCAATGACAAAACTCTTCTCAATTCTCCTTTAAAATTTCTCAATTTTACTCTCGCAAAGACGCCATGACGTAAAGGACTTTAGATTCTATATAATCATTCGTTTTTGGTGTTTTTTTTATGCGTCTTTGCGTCTTTGCGAGAGCCTTTTTAATATTTTCTTTGAACAAGATTTATAGGCGTCTAGTATCCCCCTCGCGAGGGGGAATTAAAGGGGGAGGAAAAAAATTTAATTAAAGATCACCTCCCCCTGCCTGCGCAAAGAACCTAACGCGCCCCCCTCCAAAGGGGGACAGCATGACGCTTAAGAAATTTGATTGAAGAAGATAATGTTTTCTTAAAGCAGTATACCTAGGCATCCAGTATCCCCCTCCTGAGGGGGAATTAAAGGGGGAGGAAAAGAATTTAATTAAAGATCACCTCCCCCTGCCTGCGCAAAGAACCTAACGCGCCCCCCTCCAAAGGGGGACAGCATGACGCTTAAGAAATTTGATTGAAGAAGATAATGTTTTCTTAAAGCAGTATACCTAGGCATCCAGTATCCCCCTCCTGAGGGGGAATTAAAGGGGGAGGAAAAGAATTTAATTAAAGATCACCTCCCCCTGCCTGCGCAAAGAACCTAACGCGCCCCCC
>CAYJAM010000090.1:0-8390 GCA_964367725.1 uncultured Sphingobacterium sp.
TTCAAATAAAATAATCCTCTATTTTTGTTGATACAATGAATAACCAGAACATAGTAATTGCTGCACTGGCAAGAGATTGCGAAGATTCATTGAGGACTAATATTCCTCTGATTGAAGAGCTAAGAGCCAATTTTTCATGGTCTCAGGTTGTGGTTGTTGAAAATGATAGTATAGATGGAACGAAGGAATTATTAAACGATTGGAAGATAAATTATGAGAACGTTACTATAATTTCTACAAATTATGGAACGAAAACCATTCCGGATAAAAGTGATATAATAATAAACCCAATGACCAGCTATCAGCGTATTGATAAAATGGTTTTCTACAGAAATCTTTATTTAGATTATATCGAAGAAGTTAATCACCCAATTGACTTAGTTATTATTATTGATATTGACGTAATAGAAATTTCTTTATCAGGTTTACTTGATGTAATAGGCTCTTTTGATAATAAAACCGGGGCTGTTTTTTCAAATGGTATGAGTATAATGAGAACTCCTTTTGGTTTATCCGAAATTTACTATGATATATTCGCAGTTTGGGAGTATCCAATATTGAATGAATTTAGTTATTCAACGGAGTCTTTAGCCAGAACATTTAAATCCATAAATAAAAATGTTAAAAAATCATCTCTGTATGGTGTTATTTCTGCTTTTGGCGGTGTTGGGGTGTACAATTATCAGGCAATAAAGAATCTGCGTTATAAAAGGGTATTGAATCCTTTAAATAAGCAGGAAGCCATTTGTGAACATATTCCCTTCAATCAGGAAATTATTAAACAGGGATTCAATAATTATATAGCCAGAGATTTTAAGGTCATTTATGAAAAACATAATTTCACCCTGCTCTTAAAGCAGGTGTTACCTCTAAAAGTCTTTAATTTTTTGTACCCCATCATACTAAAAATCAAGAAATGATTTTTAGTATGATGGGGGTTGTTATGCTCTATATAATAAGGGAGTTTATTGATTTATGTTTTTAAGAAGCTAAAACTCTGGTAGTCCGGCTAAGTGCGAATTCCTTTACCTTCCTGATTATTCCCTCAGCATCAAAACCACATTCCTTCCATAATTCAGGTTGTTCCCCATGCTCGATTACCTGATCTGGGATTCCAAGCCGTACTATAGTAGCATTGTAATTATTATCAGCCATAAATTCTAGGATAGCGCTTCCTACACCTCCCTGAAGACATCCGTCCTCAACAGTGATAATGTATTTAAATTTTTTAAATACCTGATGCAGAAGTTCATGATCAAGTGGTTTTGCAAAACGCAGATCATAATGGGCCGGATGAATGCCTTCAGAATTCAGTTCATAACATGCTTTAACAGCTTCATTTCCAATGTGTCCAATACTCAAAATTGCGACGTCTTCACCTTCACAAATGGTTCTGGACTTACCAACCTCAATTGCTTTCAATGGCCGTCGCCACTCAGGCATTACCCCGTTTCCTCTTGGGTAACGGATACTGAAAGGCCCCATATTCTCCTGTTGTGCAGTATACATCAGGTTTCTTAGCTCCTCTTCGTTCATTGGTGCAGAAACGATCATATTTGGAATACAGCGCATGTATGCAAGATCGTAAGCACCATGATGTGTTGGTCCATCTGAACCAGCAAATCCGGCACGATCGAGGCAAAAAACTACATTTAGCTTTTGAAGAGCTACATCATGTATAACCTGATCATAGGCTCTTTGCATGAATGTTGAGTAGATATTACAGAATGGAACCATCCCTCTGGTTGCCAGTCCGGCAGAGAAAGTTACTGCATGCTGTTCAGCTATACCAACATCAAATGCCCGATCTGGCATAGCTTTCATCATAATATTCATAGATGAACCAGAAGGCATAGCTGGGGTAATACCCATTATCTTCGAATTCAATTCTGCAAGTTCAACCAAGGTATGCCCAAAGACATCCTGATATTTGGGTGCTGTTGGTTTTTCACTCTTGGATTTTTGAATTTCACCTGTAATCTTATCGAATAATCCCGGCGAATGCCATTTGGTCTGATCTTTTTCTGCAAGGGAATATCCTTTACCTTTTACGGTTACACAATGTAACAACTTGGGGCCTGGAATATGTTTTAGGTCTTCGAGTACTTTGGCAAGATGTTTAACGTCATGTCCATCAATTGGCCCGAAGTATCTGAATTTGAGGGCTTCAAAGAAATTGCTCTTCTTTAATAATCCGCCTTTTATGGTTTTCTCAATCTTTTTGACAACCTCATGGGCATTTGGGCCAAGTTCTGAGATTTTTGAAAGTACGTTTGAGATGTCCTCACGGAAACGATTGTATGATTTTGAAGTAGTAATGTCGGTCAAATATTCCTTGAGAGCTCCTACATTTGGGTCGATTGACATGCAGTTATCATTCAGGATAACCAGAATATTTGAATTTTCAATACCTCCATGGTTCATAGCTTCAAATGCCAATCCTCCGGTCATAGCCCCATCGCCAATAACAGCAACGTGTTGTCTGTCAGTTTCACCCTTATAATTCGAAGCAACTGCCATACCCAGGGCTGCAGAAATTGAGGTTGATGAGTGCCCTACCCCAAATGTATCGTATTCACTTTCAGATCTTTTTGGAAAACCACTCAGTCCTTTATAGATACGGTTTGTATGAAAATCTGCTCTTCGGCCGGTCAGGATTTTATGGCCATAGGCCTGATGTCCTACATCCCATACAAGCTGGTCGTAAGGCGTATTTAGTACATAATGTAAGGCAACCGTTAATTCAACAACGCCTAAACTGGATCCAAAATGTCCGCCATTTACTGAGACGGTATCAACAATAAACTGTCTTAATTCTGAACAGATACGTTCAAGATCTTCTTCTTTAAATTTTTTTAAATCCGAAGGGTAATTGATCTGTTCAAGAAATTCGCCCGCCTTAACTTCCATTTAGGGTTTATAATTATAGTTGATGCAAAAATAATGTATTTGTTAAACATTTTTATTTTTTTGTACAGACATATATATTATGTTACTCTAATTACATTTGATTAGAATTATGAATGAAAATGACGCTTTCGAGATCAGACTACCCCAATTTGAGGGGCCGTTTGATTTACTATTGTTCTTTATCGAAAGGGATGAGCTGGATATTCAGGATGTTCCGATAGCAAAAATCACTGATGATTTTCTCGACTACCTGCATCATATGAACTCTTTGAACATAGAGTTGGCCAGTGAATTTATTTTTGTAGCAGCTACTTTGATGCGGATAAAGGCAAAAATGCTTTTACCCAGACCGGATCTTGATGATGATGGAAATGAAATAGACCTGAAACGCGATCTTATACAGAAACTTATTGAGTACAAGAAGTTTAAACAGCTTGCCGAACAGTTCAAATTGCTCGAAAATGATCGGTTTATGCAAGAAAAGCGTGGCAACATAATCTCTGATCTTCAGCAAATGGCATTGACTGCTGATCCGGGGGAAGAATTGGAGTCGTTTGACCTGTATAAACTTATGATGACCTTTAATAAAGTTCTTCAGCGAAGTTTGCAGCGTGATAATAAACAGGAGCATATTGTTGAACAATACCCCTATAACATTGAGTCACAAAAAAAGGCCATTGAAAGGCTCCTCGCTTTAAATAAGCGACTTGATTTCAAAGATATTGTCACAAATTCTGATAATAAAGTGCATTTTGTTTACAATTTTATGGCATTGCTTGAAATGCTGCAGCAGGATCTGATCTCAATACAAACAGGAATTGGATTTAATAATTTCTGGATTGAAGCTAAAATCGGTTCAATCAATTCTTAATTTGTATTTTTGCTTTACAATTCTTAAAATTTAATAGTTCAAACAAACACCATTATACATCCATGAAGAGAGATAAACTTATTTTCAGCCTGATTGATGAGGAGCAAGAGCGTCAGGAAACCGGTCTAGAGTTAATAGCATCAGAAAATTTTGTAAGCAAGCAGGTTATGGAGGCTGCAGGCTCAGTACTTACCAATAAATATGCTGAAGGTTTACCGGGCAAAAGGTATTATGGTGGATGTGAAGTTGTTGATGAGGTTGAAAATATTGCAATTGAACGGGCTAAGGAATTGTTTAATGCAAGTTGGGTTAATGTGCAACCGCATTCAGGTGCACAGGCTAATGCGGCAGTACTTTTAGGTTTGCTTAATGCGGGTGATAAAATTTTAGGATTTGACCTTTCCCATGGTGGTCACCTTACTCACGGTTCACCAGTAAATTTTTCAGGCAAACTATACAAGCCGCATTTTTATGGGGTAGATCGCGAAACCGGCCTGATTGATTATAAGAAACTGGAGCAAGTGGCATTAAAAGAAAAACCTAAGGTTATTATTTGTGGTGCATCAGCCTATTCACGTGATTGGGATTATAAGTTCATCAGATCAGTTGCTGATCAGATTGGAGCTTTGGTTATGGCTGATATTTCTCATCCATCAGGCCTGATTGCCCGTGGCTTATTAAACGACCCACTTCCTCATTGCCATGTTGTAACTACCACCACTCATAAGACCTTAAGAGGTCCAAGAGGAGGAATGATTATGATGGGACAGGATTTTGAAAACCCAATGGGACTTAAAACACCAAAAGGGGAGTTGAGAATGATGTCATCTGTATTGGATATGGCTGTATTTCCGGGTACACAAGGCGGTCCATTAGAGCACATCATCGCCGCAAAAGCAATTGCATTTGGTGAAGCTTTGAGTGATGGTTACATGAAGTATATCATTCAGGTTAAGAAAAATGCCGAAGCAATGGCAGCTGCACTTGTAAGTAGGGGATATCAGCTTATTTCTGGCGGCACAGATAATCACATGATGCTGATAGATCTACGGAATAAGAATATTACAGGCAGAGATGCTGAAAATGCACTCGGTGAAGCTGCGATTACTGTGAACAAAAACATGGTTCCTTTTGACGATAAATCTCCATTTGTAACTTCTGGCATAAGAGTTGGTACAGCAGCAGTAAGCACAAGAGGCCTTAAGGAAAAACATATGGAAAAGATCGTTGAACTTATTGATGAAGTAATATCAAATCCGGATAGTGCAACAAATGCAAAGAAAGTTCGTAAAAAAGTCAATGAAATGATGGGTAAACATCCTTTATACAAATAATTTATGTCTGCAAGTGGTGTGGGGATAGGAATCGATGATTCCAGATTAAATTCACTTCATGAATATCAGGTTCTGGGTTCATTGCCCGAAAGTGAATTTGATTCCATCACGCGCTTAGCAACATATTTGAGTAAAAAACCCATTGCTACCATCAGTTTTCTGGATGGAGAGTACCAGTTTATAAAATCTCAGGTCGGTTTGAGCGGTGAAAAATCTTCCATCGAAGATTCCATTTGTCAGTTTGCCATCAAAATTCCGGAAATACTTGTAATCAATGATACATTGGAAGACTCGCGTACTGCAGGTCTGACTTGTGTAAAAGGTGGTCCTAAAATCAGATTCTACGTTGGTATCCCGATCATAAATCCAGAAGGCTATGTTCTGGGTTCTTTGTGTGTAATGGATGTGGTACCGGGCAGTCTGGATGAGCAGAAAATGGAGGCAGTGAAGATCCTTGCAGATCAGGTCATGACTCATCTTGAAGTAAAACGCCAAAATAGAGTTTTAAATGATCTGATCCAGAAGTACGAGGATATAAGTACCATGTTCAACAGTTCGGCTGAACTGCATTGTATTTTAGATCGTGATGGAACCATAGAGCTGATGAACAATATAGTTGAGCGATTGCTCGGTTATACTGTGTCTGAAGTGATTGGACGTTCTATATGGGAATTCTTTTATGAAGATGATATTATGGCGATGGTTCCTCAACTTGAGAAGGGCTTAGGAAGCGGGCAAAAAAGTTTTGAACTAGAGGGCAGGATCAAATTAAAGGATGGCTCAACCAAATGGATGGGCTGGTCTATCGCTGTCAAGAATGAGAAATGGTTTGCCAATGGCCGTGATATCAGCGAAAAGAAGAAAATGGTCGAAGAACTCGAGCAATTATCTCTTGTTGCGAACAAGGTGAACAATGGCGTAATCATTAGTGACAATAATAGTAACGTAATCTGGGCAAATGAAGCTTCAGAAGAGATTACAGGATATTGTCTCGATGATCTGAAAGGGCGAAGACTCGGCGACGTATTAAAAGGTAAGGAAACTGATACCGAAGTAATTCTTAATGCAAGGGAATTGACAAAAAGTAAACGATCTTTTTCAGTTGATCTCCTTGCATACCGAAAAGATGGCACTCCAATTTGGTTGTCTATTCTGAATTCAGTAATTCTGGATAAGGATGGAAACATTGATAAGGAAGTCGAGGTTATTATTGATATTACTGCAAGAAAGAAATCAGAACTTGAACTTGAAATTTTATCCATGGTTGCCAGTAAATCGGCCAGTGGGATTGCTATAAGGGATGCTAATGGCAGAGTTACCTGGGTTAATGCGGCCCTTGAAAATATGCTTGGGTATAAATTTAGTGAGATTGAAGGAAGGCGTTTCAGCGAGTTAGTGGTAGGGGAGGATACATCAAGGCAGTCACTTGATATTGCAGAAGAAGCAATTAAAGCAAAAAAGCCATATAATATTGACCTGCTGATTTATAAAAAAGACCGTTCTCCAATTTGGGTTAATGCAGCTACCACGCCCATACTAAATGAGAAGGGTGAAATAGAGCGACAGGTTGAGATTATCAATGATATCACAGAGCGTAAATTTGCAGAAGATCAGCTAACATTGCTTTCACTTGTTGCCAGCAAGACTATTAATGGTGTGGCCATTAGTGGTAGTGATGGTAAGATTAAATGGATAAATCAGTCACTGCAAGATTTAACAGGGTATTCACTTGAGGAGTTTCAGAACACCCGTCCGGGAGATTTGTTGGCTGGTGAGGGCACAGACATGGAACTGCTCAAGAAGGCAAGGCAGCAGGCAGCGGATTGCATCCCTTCAAATATTGAATTACTCAGTTATAAAAAAGATGGTTCCCAAATCTGGTTGTCCATTTCAAATACTCCAACATTCAATAAAGATGGAAGTCTCGATCAGCAGGTTGAGATTATCAATGATATATCAGAAAGAAAACTGGCTGAACAGGAGTTGATCAAAACCCGTGAAGAAGCCCTTCAATTAAGTAAGGCAAAGGAGACCTTCCTTTCTGTTATGAGTCATGAGATCAGAACTCCATTGAATGCAGTAATTGGGATGTCTTATATCCTGATGGATGATAATCCGACAGAATCCCAAACTGAAAATCTAAAGATATTGGGCTTCTCTGCCCAAAATCTGCTCAGCCTGATTAATGATGTTTTGGATTTTACGAAAATTCAAACCGGAAATATGGTTCTGGAAAGCGTTGACGTAAATCTGAAAGAGCTTGTTGCCCAGACACTAAATTCTCTTCAATTCAAAACTGCTGAAAAGCATGTGATTTTAAAATCAGAGATTGACTATCGCATCCCAGCAAACGTTATAGGAGATAATACCCGCTTATACCAGATTCTTATTAATCTGTTAGGAAATGCAGTTAAATTTACTGAAAAGGGAGAGGTAAAGCTGAAGCTCGATCTCGTTGAAGAAAATAAGAATTTTGTTAAGGTGCGATTTGAAGTATCGGATACCGGTATTGGAATTCCAGCCGATAAGATTGATGATATTTTCAATTCTTATACCCAGGCCAGCACTGATACTACCAGAAAGTATGGAGGTACCGGACTTGGTTTAGCGATAACAAAAAGTCTGATAGAACTTCACAATTCTGAAATAAGTGTAGAAAGTAAACTTGGAAAAGGTTCGGCATTCAGCTTCATTATTCAGTTTGATCGTTCCACAACCCCAGTTGTAAGTGTTGATATCAAAACCCCGATTCAACAATTAAATGGTATCGTTTTGGTGGTCGATGATAATGAAATTAATCGTCTTCTTGCCAGTAAAGTAATCACTAAATGGGGTGTGAGTGTAGACTTTGCAGAGAATGGAAAACTTGCCTTTGAAAAAGTTCAGGAGAAGAAGTATGATTTAATCCTGATGGATCTCCATATGCCTGTGATGGATGGTATGGAGTCTTCCAGAGCAATCAGGAGAATTGGTGGATATTACGCCAAGGTACCTATCATTGCTTTAACCGCCTCACTTTTTGCACATGAACTCGAAACCATTACAGAATGTGGGATGGATGGATTTGTAATAAAACCGTTTGTGCCTAACGATCTGTATAATAAGATCAGACCATATCTCAGAGTTAAATCTTAATTATAACAGAAAAAGCTGACGCCTGTGGCAATCAGCTTTTTCAATCTAAATTAACGCTCTCGGATGCTTCTACGCACGAAGGTTTTATAGGTTTCAAAAATTTCAATTTTTTTATTCAACAGACTTGCCTACTACGTCAA
>CAYJAM010000091.1:0-8377 GCA_964367725.1 uncultured Sphingobacterium sp.
ACTGCTCAAAAATTGCGGATTAAGCTTCGAAAATTATAAAAGTTCCCTGATATCCAATGTATCGAACTTCCCGCTTGAAATATTGTTCCTTCGGGATGATGATATTCCTGAATATGTTCAGGATGGCATTGCCGACCTCGGTATCGTAGGCGAAAACGTGATCAGTGAAACAGGTGTTGATGTCAGCTTCCTGCAAATGCTGGGATTTGGCAAGTGTACCCTGAAACTGGCGGTGCAAACACATAGCAACATCCAAAATGTTAGTGATCTGAATGGAAAATCGATTGCTACTTCATACCCGGTAATCCTGAAGAATTTTCTTGATAAAAATAATATACAGGCTGATATCCGGACGATATCTGGTTCGGTTGAAATTGCTCCGGGTCTTGGATTGAGTGATGCCATATTTGATATTGTATCAACAGGCGGTACACTTAAAAGCAACGGACTAAAGCCATTTGCTGAAGTAATGAAGTCTGAAGCGGTATTGATCGGAAGAAATGGAATTGAAGCTGAGCCCCTTGTTGTTGAACTGATTCAAAGAATCCAGTCTGTACTCCGTGCGAAAGAAACCAAATATGTGGTTCTGAATGCAGAATCTAAAAATCTGGATCGCATTTTGGAACTCCTGCCGGGAGTAAAAAGTCCGACAGTAGTACCATTAGCAGAAAGCGGATGGGTAGCGGTTCATACGGTAATCCCAGAGCGCGATTTCTGGGAGAAGATTAGTCTGCTGAAAAGTGCAGGTGCCCAGGGAATTGTCGTGATGCCTATTGAAAAGATCATCTTATAATTAGGATTGCCATGTTGAAAGTCTATAATCTGGAGGATCTGAACGGTAAAGCTGTTGAAGATCTTTGCAAACGCAATATAGATTCCAATAATCATATCCGGGCGGCAGTAACAGAAATCATTGATGAAGTAAAGCTTAATGGCGACAATGCCTTAAAAGCCTTTGCCGAAAAATTTGATGGTATTAAACTCGGAAAACTCTTTTTAGAGAAAGATGAGATCAAAACTATTGCTTCAGGTGCTTCCGAACAGGCAAAAAAGGCTTTGAAACTGGCATACGATAATATCTGGAAGTTTCATGCAGGTCAGCTCCGTACAGAAGAAAAGACTGAAACATCCAAAGGTGTTGTCTGCTGGCGGGAATTAAGGGCAATTGAGAAAGTCGGCCTCTATATTCCGGGAGGAACCGCGGTCTTACCAAGTACCTTTCTGATGCTCGGTATACCTGCGAGAATTGCCGGATGTAAAGAAATTATTGTTTGTTCTCCACCGCAGAAAGACGGAAAGGTCAACGCTTATCTGGCCTATTGTGCCGAACTGCTTGAAATTGACCGGATCTATCTTGTGGGAGGTGCACAGGCCGTAGCTGCAATGGCTTATGGCACAGAAAGTATTCTGAAAGTTGATAAGATTTTTGGTCCAGGGAATCAGTATGTAACCAAGGCAAAAACGATCATACAATCTGAAAGTCAGACTGCCATAGATATGCCTGCAGGTCCATCAGAAGTTTTGGTCATAGCTGATGATACGGCAAATGCAGCGTATGTTGCTGCTGACCTCTTGGCTCAGTCAGAACACGGAATCGACAGTCAGGCAGTACTTGTTTGCAGTTCTTCAAAGATCATTGAGGAAACTATACTTGAGCTTAAAAAGCAGCTTGCTGTACTCCCAAGAGCTGAGATCGCTGCAAAAGCAATTGCCAACTCTTATGCTATTCTTTGTTCAGATCTGAAAGAAGCAATGCAATTCAGTAATAGCTATGCACCTGAACATTTGATTCTGGCAACTGATCATTGGGAAAGTATTTGTGATGATATAGTGAATGCCGGTTCGGTATTTCTTGGACATCTTACTCCTGAAAGTGCAGGGGATTATGCTTCCGGGACAAACCATACCCTGCCTACGAGTTCCTATGCAAAAGCATATTCAGGAGTTTCAGTAGATTCATTTGTAAAAAAGATCACTTTCCAGCACATCAGTAAAGAAGGCATAAGAAACCTGGGGCCTGCCGTAGAGATACTGGCATCGCTTGAGGGATTACAGGCACATAAGAATGCTGTGACTGTACGTTTGAAAGACAGCCTGGAATAATAAATCCGGCCATTAACAAAAAGATACGATGTTCAACATAAATAATATACTTCGTAAAAACATAAAAGAACTGGTTCCTTACTCATCCGCCAGGGATGAGTTCAAGGGTGAAGCATCCGTATTTCTGGATGCTAACGAAAACAGTTATGGTTCGCCATTAAACCGCAATTACAATCGCTACCCTGACCCCCTCCAATGGAAGATCAAGAATCGCCTTGCTGAAATAAAAGGTGTACCAGCAAAGAATATTTTTCTGGGAAATGGCAGTGATGAAGCCATTGACATTCTTTTCAGAGCATTTTGCAATCCTGGCGTGGATAATGTAATTACCCTGCCCCCTACTTATGGGATGTACGAGGTTTCAGCAAATATCAATGATGTTGAAGTGCGTAAAGTACCACTCAGACCTGATTATCAGCTGAATATGGAGGCTATTGCCGAAGCAATAGATGAGCATACCCGAATCATATTTATTTGTTCACCCAATAATCCAACCGGAAACTCCATTGACAGGCAGGATATTGAAACCATTCTTGCCAACTTTAACGGTCTGGTGGTGATTGATGAAGCTTATATTAATTACAGCAGGCAAAAGACTTTTATTCAGGAACTGACTGAATATTCGAATCTGGTAATACTTCAAACCCTATCAAAAGCCTGGGGCCTTGCCGGATTGAGGGTTGGAATGGCATTTGCAAGTGAAGAAATTATAGAAATTTTCAATAAAGTAAAGCCACCGTATAATATTAATGAAGCATCGCAGGAACTGGCGCTTGAAGCATTGCAAAATGTGGATCAGATAAACAACTGGATCAAAGAAACTGTTGCAGAACGTGAGAAATTAATAGCTGAACTTGCCCAAATACCATCTGTACTGAAAATCTACCCTTCGGATGCAAATTTCATTCTTGTAAAAACGAGCAATCCAAAAGGTATTTACAGCCACCTTGTCAATTTGGGGATCATTGTTCGCGACCGCTCAAAAGTTGAACTTTGTGAAGGCAGTCTAAGGATCACAATAGGCACGCCGCAAGAAAATATTGAATTATTAAACGCGTTAAGAAACTTTCAGGAATCTGATAAAATATGAAAAAGGTATTGTTTATAGACCGCGATGGAACAATGATTGCAGAACCTCCTGTCGATTTACAGGTCGACAGCCTGGAGAAACTGGAGTTCCTGCCCTATGCGATCTCCTCTCTGAAAAAACTTCAGGATTATGGCTACGAATTAGTGATGGTAACCAATCAGGATGGAAGAGGAACAAATAGCTTCCCTGAGGAGGATTTTCAGAAACCACATCAGAAAATGCTCACAATTCTGGCGAATGAAGGTATAAAGTTTGCAGAAATTTTTATCGATGATTCCTTTCCGGAGGATAATAGTCCGAACCGTAAACCAAATACAGGCTTATTAACCAATTACCTGATATCCAATCTGATTGATCTGCATAATTCTTACACCATTGGCGACAGGGAAACAGATGTTCAGCTTGCAAAAAATCTTGGATGTAAGGCTATCTTTTTTTCAGACAGAAATTTGGAAAATACAGCCCTGAACAGCAATAGCTGGCCAACGATCTGCAAGTTTCTTACCGGCAAAAAAGACAGGTTGGTTGAACTTGAACGAAATACGAAGGAAACGAAGATCCGGCTTAGTCTGAATCTTGATGGAAACGGCGAACATAAGATTGATACCGGATTGAAATTCTATGATCACATGCTCGATCAGCTGGCAAAGCATTCGGGTGTTGACCTTAGTCTGAAGGTTGAAGGTGATCTTGAAATTGATGAGCACCATACGATAGAAGACAGTGCAATTGCATTGGGCAAAGCCTTTAAACAGGCATTGGGTGATAAGCGCGGAATTGAGCGCTATGGATTCCTTTTGCCTATGGATGAAGCCCTGGTTCAATGTGCCATTGATTTTTCTGACCGTGCTTATTTTATTTATGAGGGTAAATTCGATCGTGAGTATGTAGGTGATTTCCCGACAGAAATGTTTGAACATTGGATGAAATCATTCTCGGAACATGCCGGAATGAATCTAAACTTAAAAATTATTGACGGGAGTAATACACACCATATGATTGAAGCCAGCTTTAAAGCCCTGGCCAAAAGCATTAAGCAGGCTATTCAAATTACCGGAACAGAATTGCCAAGTACTAAAGGAGTATTATGATTGGTATAGTATATTATGGTGCCGGAAATATTTTTTCATTATGCGCTGCACTTGATCGCCTGGGCTTAAGTTATGGGATGATTAAAACAGCCGAAGACTTTGAGAAATATGACCGCTATATTATTCCTGGTGTAGGCCATGCAGGTTCGGCGATGCAAAAACTGAAAGATACAGGTCTGGTGCCGTCCATTATTGCTCTCAGAAAACCGGTTCTTGGAATATGCGTGGGAATGCAACTGTTAACCACTCATTCTGAAGAGGGTGATTCTGTACTTACAGGAATTATTCCATTGAAAACCAGGCTTTTCAGCGACAAACTGAATATTAAGGTACCGCATACAGGATGGAATAAAGTCTATCAGTCATCTGATAATCCTTTATTCAGTGATATTACACCGGGAACTCATTTTTATTTCGTTCACTCCTATTTTATAGAATTTAATCCTATTTTTACGATTGCTTTAGCAGAATACGGAATAAAATTCTCTGCTGTTATACAGAAGGATAACTTTTATGGCGTTCAATTTCATCCGGAAAAATCCGGTATTGCCGGCGAACAATTATTGAAAAATTTTGCACACTTAGCATAAACTCATGTATATAATTCCAGCTATTGATATTTTAAACGGAAAAGTTGTCCGTTTACGCGAAGGTGATTACGAGCAGGCAACATTTTATGATGTTACCCTCGAGGAGATGATTGAAAAATACAAATCTAATGGCACCGAGTTCATTCATATCATTGATCTTAATGGCGCCAAAGGTGATTTTAGCAATCAGAAATATCTGTTTGACATTATCAATAAGACCAGTATTAAGATCCAGTACGGTGGCGGTATCAGGAGCATCGACAAAGTGAAAGAACTGATCGATGCCGGAGTCCACCGGGTTATAGTTGGAACTCAGGCAATTACGAATGTAAATTTCCTTCAGGAATTAAGTCAGGAAGTTTGCGGTAAAGAGAAATGCCAGGATCAGGTTGTGGTGGCGATTGATGTTCTTGATGAAGTAATCAAATATTCGGGATGGATGGAAAGCTCTCCGATTAAACTAATGGATTATGTTGATAAATGCTTAAATCTTGGTTTTTTCAGATTTCTCTGTACAGATATCGACAAGGATGGAAAACTGGGTGGTGCCGGAGTTAGTCTTTACAAGAAACTGCTTGAACACTCCCCTTTCATAAAACTGATTGCTTCAGGTGGAATAAGTTCAATGAAAGATATAGAGGATCTGCAGAAAATCAAAGTTGAATCCTGTGTTGTTGGAAAAGCAATTTACGAAGGAAGAATTTCGATAGAAGAAATCAAGGACTGGAATTTGAAAGCCCTGATCAGTTTCTAAGATTCTGTTTTTTCTGAGAACAAGGAAATCTGACCTCGCCTGAGTCAAACAATTAATTAAATCGTTTTTACGATCAGAGACCCGTATGAATATGGGTAATATATTTATCTAAGTTTTGGAATCCTCAAACCTACAAACTGAAGTTATTAAAGCCGCCAATGATCTGGCAAAGCGAATCATTCCATGTCTGGATGTAAAAGATGGTCGCACAGTTAAGGGCGTCAATTTTGTTGCTTTACGCGATGCCGGGGACCCTGTTGAACTTGCCTATCAGTATTCGAGACAAGGTGCAGATGAACTGGTATTTCTGGATATTACTGCGACTCATGAGAGGCGAAAAACTATAGTTGAATTAGTAAAAGCTGTTGCAAGGCAGGTAAATATACCCTTTACCATTGGTGGTGGAATAAATGAGATTTCTGATGCTGACATACTTCTTAACTCAGGAGCTGATAAAATATCGGTAAATTCTGCAGTTGTAAGGAACCCGGCTTTCATTGATGAACTGGCTTTGGCTTTTGGAAAGCAGTTCGTTGTAGTGGCTATCGACACCAAACATATCAATGGCAAAAACTATGTTCATTTGAATGGTGGAAGGATAGCTACTGAAATTGAAACGGAGGACTGGATCAGAGAAGCAGAAAGCAGAGGTGCTGGAGAAATTCTTCTGACCTCCATGGATCATGATGGCACGAAAGCAGGTTTTGACAATGGCCTGTTAAAGAAAATAAATGATACACTGAGCATTCCTTTGATTGCTTCCGGCGGTGCCGGCAATATTCAGGACTTTGTGGATGTGTTTAAAATAAGTAATGCTGATGCAGCACTTGCAGCTTCAGTTTTTCATTACGGTGAAATTCTGATCCCTGATCTTAAAAAAGTGCTTCAGCAAAACAATATCGAGGTTAGAATATAAGTCCGGAGAAAATGACAATTGATTTCAATAAAGGAGAAGGTCTGGTACCTGCAGTGATTCAGGATGAGCAAACATTGGAAGTGCTTATGCTTGGCTATATGAATGCAGAAGCATATCAGAAAACAGTGTCTGAAAAAAAGGTTACTTTCTTTTCAAGGACAAAAAAACGCTTATGGACCAAAGGAGAAGAGAGTGGAAACTTTCTCAATGTGGTTTCCATTCTTGAAGACTGTGATAATGACACCCTCCTGATCAAGGTAAATCCGGTCGGGCCAACCTGCCACAAAGGCAACAGAAGCTGTTTTGATACGGCTTTTAACCAGAATTTTATCTTCGAACTGGAGAAAATAATTGGGGATCGTTATGCAAATCCGGTCGAGGGATCTTATGTCAACAAACTTCGTAATAAAGGATTGAATAAGATTGCGCAAAAGGTTGGTGAAGAGGGTGTTGAAACTGTGATTGCTGCCCTCAATGAAACAGAACATGACTTAGTCAATGAGGCGTCTGATTTGCTGTTTCACCTTCTGGTATTATTGAAAGAAAAGAACGTCAGCCTTGAAAAAATTGCCAAGAACCTGGAAGGCAGACATTCGGGAAAATAGTTTTTTTAGCACCCTCTAAAAATGATCGAGATTCAAAATACAGCTACTTTATCGGGGCATCAGAACCCTATTTTTACTGTCGAGAATTCTCAGAAAGCAGGTATAATCTTTACCGGCGGAAATGATAAAGGCGTGGTGGAATGGAATGTAAAAACTCCGGGTTTTATCAAGGTGCTTTTCCCGGTAAAATCATCTGTATACAGTCTGCATTGCCCGGTTTCTGCCCCACTCGTGCTTGCCGCAGAGCGTAGCGGTCAGGTTGATGTATTCAACTTTGAGGAACAAAAGATTGTAGCGGTATTAGACCACCATAAGCTTCCTGTTTTTGATATAAAATCTGTCCCCTCTAAAAATGAGCTGATCATTTCATCCGAAGATGGAACTGTAAGCATCTGGGATATTAAAAGTCTGAGCCTGCTCTTTTCATTTAAGGTTTCTTCGGAAACGATCAGAGTAATCAGTATCAGCCCAGATGAAAAAACAGTAGCTTTCGGTTGTAAGGATAATACGGTCAGAATATACAATCTTGAAGATTATAGCCTGATTCATATTATTGATAACCATACTATGCCAGTCAGTTCAATACAATTTTCTCCCGATGGAAAATACCTATTATCCGGTAGCAGGGATGCTCAGTTGAAGGTCTGGAGCAGTTCCGATTATTCATTGATCCAAAGTATTCCGGCACATTTATTTTCGATTTACAGTATCGCCTTTCACCCGCATCTACCTTATCTGGCCACTGCAAGCAGAGATAAAAGTATCAAGATATGGGAAACAGAGGGTTATACCCTTAAGAAAACCATTAGCCTTGAAAAAGGTTATAATGCCCACCGACTGTCCATTAATAAAATTATTTGGGAACCAATTGATAATCAGCTAATTTCAGTAAGCGATGATAAGTTGCTGAAGATTTGGAAAGTTGAATTTGGTAGGTAGTTGTTGGTTGGTTAGTTGTTGGTAAATTCCCGGTTCATAGTAAATTTAATTTTCAAAGCCATGAAGGATTAATTTTCAATTATCAACCCGATAGTTATTAGGTCTCCACTGCATTTGCAACAGATCTCTCCTCGCGCAAAAATTCCCTTAAATTCAAAAAATGTTTAGCTCGTCGACATGACGGAATTCAATTCTCAATTCAATTCTATTTGTCAGGATTCTTTTGTTTTCTGCATCTCAATACTCAATACTCAATAATCAATACTCAATACTCAATACTCAATTAAAC